>NZ_JBLIGN010000009.1:0-60447 GCF_047636915.1 Nonlabens sp.
TGGTTACCGTCTTTGTGCCGATTTTATATGCACACCACGCAGCAGTATTCCCTAGATAAATTACTAATTTAGCAGCATGCAAAAAAACTGCTCGCTTTTTATTGCCATAGGGCTTCTTATGCTACAATTCACTTTCTATTACTGCCTGCGCTTTTTTCCAGCCACGGTGGAATCTCTATACAGCACGGGCGTTTATCCCCACATCGCAAAAGCCATGAGATTTGGACTAGGATGGATTCCGTTTTCTTTTGGAGATGTCGTGTATTCGGTTGCTATTGTCATGCTTATAAGATGGTTATGGTTGAGTAAGAAGGATTTGATCTCGCTTTCGCGAAAGCGGTACACGCAACTGTTCCTTTCCTTAAATATAGGTATCGCGTTATTTCACTGTATGTGGGGTTTTAATTATTATAGAGAACCTTTGCACAACGTGCTGAAATTAGATAAAGAATACACCACTGAAGAACTAAAAAAAGTGGTGCATCAATTGACTTTAACTGCTAATAAGTTGCATGATCAATTACAAAAAACAGACTCGCTTCCTGTAGTATTTAACAGATCACAATCAAAATTATTTAACCTTGCTCCTAGTGCGTTTGAAAATATAGACTCTATCTATCCAGCGCTGGATTATGGAAATGCAAGCATTAAAGAATCGCTGCTCACCATGCCGTTATCCTATATGGGTTACAGTGGTTATTTGAATCCGCTCACTGGTGAAGCACAAACTAATGCATGGATCAATAATTACAAAACACCTGTACTTACGTTGCATGAAATGGCGCATCAGTTAGGGTTTGCCAAAGAGAATGAAGCCAATTTTATAGCCATCATCGCAGGAATGAATCACGACGATGTATACTTCCAGTACAGTGCCAGTATTTTTGCTTTGCGGTATTGCCTTAACGATTTATATCTTAGAGATGCAGTAGCTTATGAAGAAGTAAGACCCTTGATACGCAATGGAATCTTTATGAATTATAAAGAACAAAGTGACTTCTGGGAGCCATATGAAGGAGTTATAGAACAACTTTCTCAGGTTACTTATAACGCCTACCTTAAAGCAAACAACCAACCTGATGGAATGAAAACCTATAGCTATGTAGTAGCTTTACTTGTGAACTACTATAAATAAATTTGCTTTTTTAAGAATTCTTTGTGAAGTGAATTGGTAGGTGTATGTACCTTTAGAAGCTAAACCTCAATTCATGAAAAGAATATGTACCCTCTTGCTTTTGGCTTGTTTCTCCCTGCAAGCACAAGAGTATTTTCCAAACAATGATGACATAAGCGCGGTAAGCAATGTCACTCGTGCGATAACTAATGCCACGATCATTACCCGTCCCGGACAGGTAATAACAAATGGAACCATCATTATTAAAAATGGTAATATAGAAGCTATAGGCAACGGTATTACTATTCCTAAAAATGCAGTCTTAGAAGATGCCGCAGGAAACTACATTTATCCCTCTTTTATAGAATCCTATGGAGATCTTGCTATGGAAACTCCTAAACGAGCTGCCAATAGCGGTTCTGCACAGTATGATGAAGGTCGTAAAGGATATTATTGGAACGATCACATCAGAGCAGAACAAAGCGCCATGGATCATTTTGAATATGATGAAAAAGAGGCTAAAAAATATATAGATGCGGGTTTTGGAACTGTGCAAACACATTTACACGACGGTATTGCCCGTGGAAACGGTATGTTGATCGCTCTAGATAATAACGGAACTGATGCAGATCGCATTCTCAAACAAGAAAGTGGAAATTTCTTTTCACTGAGTAAAAGCCGTCAATCCAGACAGAGTTACCCCACTTCTATGATGGGTGCGCTGGCATTACTACGTCAGACTCATTTTGATGCAGATTGGTATGCAAAAGGGTATTCTAAATCAAAAGACCTCTCTATCGAAGCGCTTAATACCAAGAAAAAATTAGTCCAGATTATAGAAGCTGGAGATAAGAAAAATATTCTTAGAGTAGATAAACTGGGAGATCGCATAGGAAAGCAATTTGTTATTGTAGGTGGAGAAGACGCTTATGAAATGATAGCCGATATAAAAGCTACTAACGCGGCGCTTATTGTGCCTCTTAATTTTCCAGACGCTTATGATGTTTCTAATCCTAATTTAGAATGGTTTGTAAACCTAGGGGATATGAGAGAATGGAAACAAGCTCCAGGAAATTTGATGATGCTGTCTAAAGCTGGAATCACCTTTGCCATTACTACTAAAGACCTCAAATCCCCTGCAGATTTAATGAAAAAGTTACAGGTAGCCATGCAGTACGGTCTAACAGAAGACCAAGCGCTAGCAGCACTTACCACTACTCCTGCAAATATCCTTAAAGTAAGCGATATGGTAGGAACACTTGAAAAAGGAAAACTAGCCAATTTTATAATGACCTCTGGAAAGTTATTTGAAAAAGATACAGAAATCTATGAGAACTGGGTAAAAGGTTCCAAACATGTATTAAAGGAAAGAAATAAAAAGGACATCGATGGTTCTTATGTGGCTACTTTAAATAATTTGAAGTATATCATAAGTATTAAAAGTAAAGGCAAAAAGTCAACCGTTAAAATAGACAGTATTACTTTAGGATCAAAAATCACGTATGATGGTGACTGGGTCAATATCGTAACCACTCAAAAGGATACTGTGAATAAAACGTACACTCGTTTTTTGGCCACACCACAAAACGATGATTTAAAAGGAACGGCTTACTTGCCTAACGGACAAGAAGTAGCTTTTACGGCATTTAAAAATACAGCCGATTCAAAAGACGATAAGGAAGATGAGAATGAGAATGAAAAGGAAAGCGATGACAAAACCGTAAAAGAAATGGGACGCATGACCTATCCCAATATAGGATATGGTAGTGAAACAAAACCTATGGAAGAAACAGTTTTATATCGCAACGCAACGGTCTGGACTAATGAAAATGAGGGAATACTTGAAAACACAGACGTATTAGTAAAAGACGGTAAAATATCTAAGATCGGTAAAAACCTTAATGCTGGAAGTGCTAGAGTAATAGATGCAACAGGAAAGCATTTAACCACAGGTATTGTAGATGAACACAGCCACATCGCTATTGATAATGGTGTTAACGAAGCTGGGCACAACTCTACCGCAGAGGTGACCATTGAAGATGTCGTAGATCACGAAGACATCAATATCTATAGAGATCTTGCTGGTGGCGTAACCACATCGCAATTACTTCATGGAAGTGCTAACCCTATAGGTGGTCGTAGTGCGATCATTAAATTAAAATGGGGCTACAAAGCAGATGAGATGATTTATAATGACTCTCCTAAATTCATCAAGTTTGCATTGGGAGAAAATGTAAAACAGTCTCGTTCTAAAAATGGCGTGCGTTTTCCTCAGACAAGAATGGGTGTGGAACAAGTATTTGAAGATTACTTTTCCAGAGCTCGGGCTTATGCCAATGCAAAAGGAAATAAAGACTTCCGTTATGATGAAGAAATGGAAGTCTTGTTAGAGATTCTAGAAAGTGAGCGTTTTGTTTCTTGTCATTCTTATGTGCAAAGTGAGATCAATATGTTGATGAAGGTAGCTGTAAAGCACGGTTTCCGCATCAATACATTTACTCACATTCTAGAAGGTTACAAAGTAGCTGATAAAATGGCGGCTCATGGTGCTGGTGGTTCTACCTTCAGCGACTGGTGGGCTTATAAATACGAGGTAAACGACGCTATTCCTTATAATGGAGCAATCCTGCATTCTCAAGGCGTGCTTACCGCTTTCAATTCTGATGATGCTGAAATGTCCCGCCGTTTGAATCAAGAAGCTGCAAAAGCAGTCAAATATGGAGGTGTTAGTGAAGAAGAAGCTTGGAAATTTGTGACTTTGAATCCTGCAAAATTGCTTCATATCGATGACCGTACGGGAAGTATCAAGACCGGAAAAGATGCTGATCTCGTCCTTTGGAGCGAGAATCCGTTAAGTGTCACTGCTAGAGCTGAAATCACTATGATAGATGGGATCGTCTTTTTTGATAAGCAGCGTGACTTAGGTTTTCGCAAAAGCATAAAAGAAGAACGACAACAACTCGTAAATGAGATGATCTTTGCTAAAAACAAAGGGATGAAGACCCAAACGCCTAAAAAGAAAGACAAGACTTTATATGAATGCGACACTATTCACTGGTAAAATGAAGACAATGAAAAAGATAATATATACGATTTGTGCCTTATTTGCCCTTATTGCAACAGCACAACAGACGCCAGCTCCAGCACAAACTGGAAGTTACACAATTATGAACGCCACTGCGCACATAGGTAATGGAGAAGTGATCGAGAACTCCATTATAATGATTGAAAATGGAACCATCACTGCCATTGCAGACGCTACGATAGCAAGAATGGATGTTAAAGGTGAAAAAATAGATGCTTATGGTATGCATGTATATCCTGGAATTATTGCCATGAACTCTACTCTAGGTCTTGTAGAAGTAGATGCAGTGAATGCCAGTGTTGACGT
The DNA here is from genome assembly GCF_047636915.1 of Nonlabens sp. Lineage (GTDB taxonomy): Bacteria > Bacteroidota > Bacteroidia > Flavobacteriales > Flavobacteriaceae > Nonlabens. Next base: position 4,506 of record NZ_JBLIGN010000009.1, read on the forward strand.
ACGTGAGATAGGAACATTTAACCCGCATATCAGATCATTAATTGCTTACAATGCCGAAAGTAAGGTAGTAGAATCTATGAGACCTAATGGTGTTCTTATCGCTCAAGTGGTACCTCGCGGCGGACGTATTTCTGGAAAATCTAGTGTCGTACAACTCGACGCTTGGAACTGGGAAGATGCTACTATACGAACAGATGATGGTGTTCATGTCAACTGGCCATCAAGTTTTAGTAGAACTGGTAGTTGGTACGAGCCAGGACCTATCGAGCCTAGTAAGGATTATGACAAGCAATTAATAGAACTCACGGATTTCTTAAACAATGCAAAAGCCTATAACCTGACGTCCAAGCCAGAAGGCTTGAATTTAAAATATGCTGCTTTACAGCCGGCCATCAACGGAAACGAGAATTTTTATATTCATGTAAATGGAGAAAAAGCCATCAGAGATGTGTTGAAATTTATAAAAGCAAATGGAATTAAAAAACCAGTGCTAGTAGGAGCTCGTGAAGGTGATAAAGTAGGAGCTGAATTAGTTGCTATGAATATTCCTGTTTTGGCTGGTCGCGTTCACGATCTTCCTGCAAGAGAAGATGAAGCCTTTGATATGCCTTACAAGTTCCCTAAACTCCTGGCTGATAAAGGCGTAATGGTAGCTTTAGAGAATTCTGGAAGTATGGAAAGACATCAAACACGTAATTTCCCATTCTATGCAGGAACAGTTGCCGGTTATGGAATGGATATGGAACAAGCCTTGAAGATGATTACGCTTACTCCTGCAAAGATTTTAGGAATCGATAAAAACTACGGTTCTTTAGAACAAGGAAAAAGTGCGACGTTGTTTATCTCAAAAGGGAATGCTCTAGACATGAGAGGGAACCAACTCACACGTGCTTTTATAGACGGTAGAGATATTTCTCTTAATTCTCATCAAACCGAATTATACGAGCGTTACATGAATAAATTTGGAGCTGAGATTAAGAGGTGATTAAGTAGTAACTGTAGCGCCAGAGTAATTCTGCAATTTTTAAATGGTTTTAAAAAATCACCTGTTCGAATTTGAACAGGTGATTTTTAATTATCAAACATCAGCTAAGAGTTGATAATATGGAGTAAAAACTTTGGAGTAGAGGTTTTTACTAAAGTAAAACCAAAATAACAAAAACCGTATTATTGAAAAATAATCCAGAACTAAGACTGATTTTTAAGCAGAATCAATTTATAATTATCGATAATGTTGTTTGATCATTTAAAAGCGCTCCTACTGAAATGATTGATTCCTTAACATTTCCTGTTTTAAAGCTTAATTATTTTTTGGACATTTATGAAATCAGTTGACTCATCACTTAAACGTACGATATACAATCCTTTTGGTAATTTAGAGAGGTCATATGTTTCTATCGCTTTTGTTGGTTGTATAGTACTATGTATACGACCAAGCATATCAAATATTTTAATCTGACACAGTTTAAAATTATTTTTAACAGTCAGCTCGTTTATAACTGGAATAGGAAACATTTGAATCTTATTTTCAATTGGATCATCGATACCCACGGTTATATCGGGATCAAAGAAACCAAAATCAACTGTGTTATTTCCACTAGAATCATAATCAAAGAAGCAATCAAATGGGTCACCATCATTTAACGGTTCCCCATCTACCGTTAGCGTAATAATGCCCGACATAATATCTGTAAAAGGACTTCCAGAACCATTATTATCTAAATCTATATCATTATTAGCGTTAGCAACAAAGCCATTAGAAGATACGAATCCATTTAATGGTTCTCCTATATCCCAATTATCTACACTCCAAACAAATGCTACGTAATTACCTGGCTGCAAACCTGAGAAGCGATAATGTCCATCAGCATCCGTTACTTCAACACCTCTAAAACCTTGCCAATCAGGAATACCATCAGTGTCAGAATCACTCCATAATACGAGAGATACACCTGGAATCCCTGGTTCACTAGGATTATTGATCCCGTCTCTGTTAAGGTCATTCCATACTCTATTACCTATAGATACTATACCTGGTGAAACGGGTATGACATCACCACAATCATCATTACAAAAAGCCATTTCATTGATTGCTGCAATCATTTCATTTCCCATTGATTTTCCAACATTGAGAAAGGTAAGCGCATTATTATTAAAATGAAAAACCCCGTCGTAAGGCGATACTGATACATCGTAATAAAACGGTTTTGTATCAATAAAACCTACGTGACCACCATAGGCTGCGTCGTCGCATGCAACCGTTTCTTGTGCAACTGATATTATATTTTGTATCCCTTGAACCCAAGGGTCATTACTTATCAAAAGTCCACCTTGTCCAGAGCTTGCCACAACTATTGGGAGATCCGGAATTGCTAGATCTGTTCTTACATCATTTATTAGATGATGGAGATTGCTTTCATATTCATTTAGAAACCCATTATTATCTCCGTCATTCCAGCCTTGAAACCAAGCCAATCCTGATATTTCAAAATTACTTGTTCCTATGTTTGGAAATTCTGTAGATAAGTTCTGCGTTACCTGCTGAACTATTTGAATCATTTGATTATAGAACGGCCCAGTTATGCCCCCAGCAGATGGTGGACGGAAGTCCTGTGCAAGGTTTTTCCCGCCCCAAGCCGTTTTTATAATCAATACAGGATCTTCATAATACGCATCTAGCTGGTGTGCAAACATTAATTCTGGACCAATGGAATTGGAATTAGCTCCCTGCCCGACCGTAACTTTCCCTTTAACAGTACCTTGATCACCTTCATAATACAGATAAACATCATTAAGTGTCGTCCAATTATTGATTTGCCCTATTTCTGACCAATCGCCATTTGTATCGTTTTGTATGATATCTATCAAATCACCCGGATCATTTTCAGGATCAACAACAGCACCTTGCCCTTGCATATTTGACTGCCCAGCTAAAATAAAGACTCTTAATTTACTAGGTGTCTTTTGTTGTCTAGTAACAATAGGCACATAACCGATTTCAAAACCAACTGGAGGCTCAATAACAGCCTTTGGATCAATTGTGGCTAAATTTCCAACTGACGGAGGGGCTAAATATTCATCTGTATGGTTCCAATTAGAATGAATAAGTTCAACTCTTGCTTGCATTGCAAGACGCATACTTGCTGGGAGATTAGCCTGTATTACTGCTGGCTGGTCAATAAAACGATACCAATGATAAGTGACAGTGGTTCCATCGCCTAAATCTGCTGTAAAAGGACCTGCTGAAGGACCAGGACTATTCCATGGACCATTTAGATCTTGCCAATGGCAATCTGTCTCTAGTGGTGTCAAATAAGTGATTTCACTTCTTGGATTTGATGGAACTTCAGTCGTTAGCAAATGAGTAGAAGCAGGAACATTTACCGCATCAACTGGACGCCATTTGTTATCTGGATCCAGCATGAAATATTCTGGTAAAATAAAATTGTCGTTATCCTTTTCAACCCTATTTAGATCATATTCAAAACCCATTGTTGTGGAGGACTGCTGCATATTATTTATATAGGTCAAGTCTATTGGATGGTCTAAACCATTTGGTCCATTTTCGGAGATTTCACCGATCATTGAACCGCCATTATTGGAAAAGGCGACATCAATAACACCTGTTTGGTTCATTCCTGGTGGAACTACCGCTCCACCATTAAACCAGGTTTCCATATCATTCCAAAGTGCATTTTGAGAATAAGCACTAACTTGATTCATCACAATTGAATTGCGTAGACCACTAACTGGAAATTGTATTCTTTTTATTTTTGCATAAGGAGTTCCTCCATTATCTGAGGAAATCATTGCTGGTAAATCTGCTTGCTCTACACCAAGGCCTACATTAGGATCTGATGGCCTACTATCAAAAAATAAGCCCTCGAGAGACGGATTAATTAATGCGGGTTTTGTCCAGAAAGTGGGTAAAAAGAAAGCAGCAGGGCCTTTGAAATTCGTAGAATTCATGAATAATGTCCAACATTGATTTCCTGTTGTAATATTTACGCCAGCAGTTTGCAACATAGGATCAGTTAATGGTAATGGTGTATAGCCGTAACCTAAAAGTTGGCCATTTGAGCTTTGTGCCATATTTAATCCATCAGGCGCCCAGAGCAACCTATTTGATAGTTGAGCAACTCCATATTTACCTCCTGACGTGCTCCAATCTCTTTGTCCATTTCCTAACATGGAACTTTGTCCAGCTCCAGGACCATTTGCCCAAGCAAAAAAATTATGTGAAACTCCTCCCATAATAAATTTCGGATATTTAGTTCCAAAACGCGTATCTCGCCACCAACCAAGTCCGCCTTCAATCGTCGTATAAAACTGAGAAGGCTCATTACCTGTGCGTTGAGTCGTCAACCAAGAACTACCCAATCCTGTTTGGAAGTTTAATGCTCCTGGATACTCATTGAAAATAGGCCATACAGCACTATACATGGTATATCCTGCTCCAAAACTTACATCAGGAACATTTTCAGTGGTTATCCAGGTAAATCCGGTTCTTCTTGCATCTGCTATTTGCGCATCTGCTGTATAAAAAACAGCTGAAGAGATCATCACAAGCATACAGACCAAAAACGGATATTTTTTAATGCGGCCACTAAAGGGGGCATTGTAACAATGAATTTCAGAAACATTCAATTGGTGTTTATACGTCATAATAAATGTATTTATAGACTGCAACAGTTTTGTAATGCGGAAATCAAAAATAAACTTACGATAAATACCTATTGCGGAATAATAAAAATTGAAAAAAAACGGTAGACGCATTTAATTTTTAAAGAGATAGTTAAGAAGAATTTTAAAAATTGGAACTCTGAGTCCTGTAAAATTACTTCACATCGACGACCGAACAGGAAGTATAAGGAAAGATACTGATTTCGTGCTTTGAAAACAGATTCCATTGATTGTCATTTAATACTTGAAATCACGATGATCGATGGGACGTTTCTTTTTTACAAAGAGCTAGACTAGGGCTTTCGCGAAAGTATAAAAAAAGAAAGGCAACAACTCGTAAATGAAATGATCTTGACAAAAAAATAAAGGTGTAAAAATCCAAACGCATAATTTGATATCTAATTATTTCATAGATTACCCACTGTCATAAACCTTGTTTAAAGTTTATAAAATTTATAAATTGTTCTTGTACATTTAATTTTTAAAATAAAGAAGAAAGTAATCTATTACAAGAAGAAAAGTTCTCTAAACTTTCTAGTGGTGAACGATTGATAAAATTTATTCAAATAAGTACTACAATATTAAAAAAGCGACAATCAAATAAATCGTAAAAAGGGATTTTGAAAAGAAAAAAGAAACGATTGCATGAATTCAATGACATACAACATCAACAAAGAAGAACTTGTCTATAACGACTTTCTCAAAATTTATAAAGCAGAGGTTACCCACGACACTTTTAATAGTTATAAAAAAATCACTGCTTATCGCCTGGCCTTAGATAAAGGGAATGCCATTGCAGTATTGCTATATGAAAAGGATACGGATAGCTTTTTGTTTATCAGGCAATTCCGTTATCCGAGTGCGCGTCATGGTCATCCATGGACTCTGGAACTCCCCGCAGGAGCTATCGATAAAAATGAAACAACTCAAGAGGCTGCTATAAGAGAAGTGGAAGAAGAAATAGGGTATCAAGTGGATCAACTGGAATTTATGGTAGCCTACTTTCCTTCTCCTGGAATGCTGTCTGAACAGATCAGTATATTTTATGGAGAAGTAACTTCTGGACAAAAAACATCAAAAGGTGGAGGCTCTATTTCGGAAAAAGAAGATATTGAATTGGTTAAAATACCTAGAAGTGAAATCCATCAAAAGCTTCAAGAACGTTTTTTTAATAATTCTATCAGCATCATAGGCTTACAGTGGTATTTGCTGAATAAAATTTAAATTACCAAGCAGCCTTTATAAAACATCTTAAATTTAGACTATAACGTAAAGTCGAGCATTTAATGGCTTTTTTTTATGCATACTAAAGGTATTGAAACGATGTTAAAGATAAAAAGTTAATTTGATTGGGGATCAATACCAATTCAAATCAAATATTTTGTTCTTTTAGAATTACGGTAATGTAAAATTTAAAAAAATGACAGTTTTGATTAACAATCATTGTAAAGCTCCTCTTTAAAAACCATTTGTTTCTTTGCCTAATTCCATAAGGTCGTCAAAATATATAAATAGTTGTCCTTTGGTAATTACGGCTCCTGTTTCAATAAGTTTGAACTTGTCTCCATTAGGGCTTGCACTATAGGTTTTTTTTGCAGTAAAAATCTTTACTTCATCATCCATTAAGTTTTTTTGCAACCATTTATAACCACCTGAGGTGGTAATGTCGATCAACTCATCTCCTACCATAATGGATATAACTTCCATTTCTTTTTCTCCTAAGGAGAATAGATTCATTGTTCTAGGAGAAATATGCTCTAGGAACTCTGCTTTATTAAGGACACCTTCCCATACCAGATCAGAAAAAACGTCTATTTCTTGCTCTGCCACTTCAGGCTGACTAGTTTTAATATCCTCCCATTCTTTTGCCTTAATGGTTTGAGTCGCAAGGAAATTGATAAACTCTGGGTGCATTTCTTCCAGTTGCTCTTTAGTAAGTCTTCTGTATTTCATAATAAAAGGATGGTATTTAAAAAAAAGATTTGTTATTCAAATTACCTTAGTTTTCTTTTAAATAAGAACTGATCTTGTTAAGAGTTCGTATTAAAAAAGCCGTTTCAATTTAATGAAACGGCTGTATAAATGTTAAGAATAAATCTTATTTGTCGGCTACTACGGTAAAGATAAGTTTTGCAGTTACATCTCTGTGAAAACGAACATCAGCTTCATACTGACCTAATCTTTTGATAGAACCACCAGCGACAGAGATAAATTTCTTCTCTATTTCGATACCTTTCTTAGCTAGCAAATCAGAAACATCTGCAGTCGTAATAGAACCAAATAATTTGTTTCCATCACCCGTTTTTGCAATTATTTTTAAATCAAGAGCGACAAGTTGATCAGCCTGCCCTTGAGCAGCCTTCACGTTTGCAGCTTCCTTGTGAGCTCGTTGTTTAAGCGTTTCAGCCAATACTTTTTTAGCACTAACAGTTGCCATTACAGCAAGTCCGTTAGGAATTAAAAAGTTACGACCATAACCAGGCTTAACACTCACTAAATCGTCAGTAAAACCTAAATGTTCTACGTCTTTTTTTAATATAAGTTCCATAATGTTAATCTGATTTTATTATTTAAGTAAATCTCCAACGTAAGGCATGATAGCGATATGACGGGCACGTTTTACAGCTATAGCGACTTTACGCTGATATTTTAAAGAGGTTCCAGTAAGACGGCGTGGAAGCAATTTCCCTTGCTCATTCACAAACCCAAAAAGCCAAGTAGCATCTTTATAATCAATGTACTTAATACCACTGCGCTTGAAGCGACAGTATTTTTTTCTTTCTTGAGTTTCTATCTTTAAAGGAGAAAGGTACCGGATGTCACCATCTTTTTTACCTTTAGCTTGTTGTTGTAATGTTGCCATAATTTAAGCTTTAGATTTTTTAGACATTCTACTTCTTCTCTTCTCTGCCCACTCGATAGCATACTTATCAAGTTTTACAGTAAGGTACCTCATAATGCGCTCATCGCGACCGAATTCTACTTCGTATTCGTTAATCACCTCACCAGGAACTTCAAATTGAAAAAGTTGGTAAAAACCACTTTTCTTGTTTTCGATTGCATAAGCCATTTTTTTTAGGCCCCAATCTTCTTTGGCTATCATTTTTGCACCGCGGTCAGTAAGGAAATTCTCAAACTTCTTTACTGTCTCCTTTACCTGATCATCAGATAAAACGGGATTCAAAATGAAAACAGTTTCGTATTGATTCATAATTAATATTGTTTTAAACGGCTGCAAAAATAATCTTTTTATACTATTTAAACAAATTAGACTCTGTTATAATTTCAAGGTGCTTAATTCCTTTAATTATGGTCAAAGTAAAACTTCTGGAGATACAAAAATAGCAAGATCAATTTTTCCATAAAATAAAGAATAGAATTCTTTTAGTACGTCGGAAAAATAATCTATCGGCTACAAACCAGTCACAACCATTTCAAAAGGCAATTAAGAGTCAAAACCATTTGTTTCAGCGAACAAGTTAACAATAGATAATATAATAAAATTGTTTATTGTAATAAGAAAAATTAATCAAGAATAACATACCAAGCTATAGCTTAGAAAAAATCAAGTCCTACGTCTTATAATAGTAGCACAATATCGTTTTAAACCAGTTATTAGAATTATCATAGAATTAAATAATAATTTTTAATCTAACTATTTTCAGTTTTACACATACTTACTATATCTTTAGATAACGTTATAAGTATGATAAATTCGCTAAATTGTAAATAAAACCGATTAAAAGTATGTTTTATTTGTATTTCATCAGAAAAGGAATTACTTTTGACTATAATATCTTAATAAAACCGATGAGTAACACTATCCTTAATTGCTTTGTAGTAGATGATTCTAGTATACAAAGACTGGCTATCGTAAAAATGATTGAAAGTCACCCTAATTTAAAGTTAATGGGTGAATTTAGCAATGCGGTAGAGACGAAAACAGCCTTAAAAGAACAAGACATAGACCTTATATTTCTAGATATAGAGATGCCTATTCTTACGGGGTTTGATTTATTAGATGATCTTATAGAAAAGCCTGGTGTCATATTTGTTACGGGGCAAACTAAATATGCCTTTAAAGCATTTGACTATGCTGCAATAGACTACCTGCAAAAGCCTATTATGAAGGACCGTTTTCTCTATTCTGTCGAACGTGCACTACTTGCACAAAAGATGAAAACAGAATTGATTGAAGATCGTGGAGAGTTTATTTTTGTAAAAAGCAACCTTAAGAAGCGGAAAGTATATCTCAAAGAACTGCGGTATATTCAAGCATTAGGCGATTATGTGAAATTAATTACTGATGAAGATAGCTTAATTGTTCTATCAACTATGAAAACATTTGAGAGCACCCTGCCGGAAGTAGATTTTTTACGCATACACAAATCTTATATTATAAATCTTCGGAAAGTAGAGAAATTTAACTCTAAAGCTGTAGAGCTTGGCAGTGAAGTTCTTCCTTTAAGTCGCAATAGAAAATCAGATTTGATTGATGCGTTATCCCAATTTTAGAAAAACATTTAGTAGACCTACTTGGCTAATTTCTGAACTATTTTGACAATCTTTATCTTAAACGGCGGTTATTTTTTACTTATTTAGCTTTCGCGAAAGCGGAACCCTAATATTCTAAATTTAATAAGCATCTACGTCTATGTTACAACGTACAGAACGATACTGATTAATAGTTTCAAAACTTTTCTTTATTTTCATTATATAACCTTTCACTTGATCAGAAGGTTGCTGTTTTGTCATTTTTATAATCACGTGGATATTATATAGATTTCTAACGCGTGAAACTGGAGGAAACTCCGGACCTAGCACCACCACCCCGTGCGGAATCTGATTGAGAGCGTCTACAAACCAAGTACTAGAATCTAACGTAGTTTGATAATCGCGATGTTTAAATGTAATCCTTATCAATCTTTGAAATGGTGGGTATTTAAACTGATACCGCTCCTCAATCTGCTCTTTATACATGGTATGGAAGTCATAAGAGCTTACTTGTTGTAGAATCATGTGCTCTGGATGGTAACTTTGTATCAACACTTTGCCTCTTTCTTTAGTACGTCCAGCTCTTCCTGCTACTTGGGTAAGCAGTTGAAAGCACCTTTCGTGCGCCCTGAAATCGGGAAAATTGAGCATGGAGTCTGCATTCATAACACCTACTAGACTAACGTTTCTAAAATCCAGTCCTTTAGTAAGCATCTGAGTTCCTATCAAACAGTCTATTTCTCCAGCATCCATTTGTTGAATAAGCTTTTGGTAAGAATTTTTACCTCTGGTAGTATCTAAATCCATACGCGCTACTTTCTGGTTAGGAAATAACACCAAGAATTCCTGTTCTATTTGTTCCGTTCCGAATCCTTTTGTATCTAGCGCGTTGCTAGAACAAGATGGACATTCCTTAGGAACAAAAGTATGGTAACTGCAGTAGTGGCATCTCAACTGTCCTTTATATTTATGGTACGTAAGACTTACGTCACAATTAGGGCATTGTGGTGCATTTCCACAAGTACCACATTCCATTATAGGCGCATAACCTCTCCTATTCTGAAAGAGGATAACTTGATTATTATTTTTAAATGCTTGCTGCATTTGATCAATAAGCGTATCAGAAAAATGACCTTTCATTTTTTTACGCTTGTGTTTTTCTTTGATATTAACCATATTGATCTCTGGCATCTGGACATTTCCAAATCGCTTTTTCAACTCTACTAAATGGTATTTACCTGAATTAGCATTGTAATAGCTCTCTAATGAAGGTGTGGCACTCCCTAAAAGAACCGAAGCCTTTTTCATATGACCCAATACTATTGCAGCGTCTCTAGCGTGATAGCGAGGAGCTGGATCATACTGCTTAAAACTAGTTTCATGCTCTTCATCTATAAGGATCAACCCTAGCTTTTGAAATGGCAACAACATGGCACTACGAGCCCCTATTACCACGTATGGCTCTTTTGCGTTAATCACATGATTCCAGACCTCTAGTCTTTCATTGAGGTTGTATTTAGAATGATAGATGAGCACCTGATGTTTAAAAAAAACTTTTAATCTAGATATCAATTGTGTTGTCAGTGCAATTTCTGGCAACAAATAAAGGGATTGATTGCCCTTTTCTAGTTGTTCTTTGATGAGTTCTACGTACAATTGGGTCTTACCGCTTGAAGTAACACCATGAAGTAAAACCGTTTTAGGTATTTCAAAACTACTTTTAATTTCTTGCAAAGCACGAGATTGATCTTCATTAAGCTCATACAAATCAATTCCTTCTTCTTCATTGTCCAGTACTCGATCTATTTCTTTTTTAATTTCAACAAGAATACCTTTAGAAACTAAAGATTTTATGACAGCACCTGTTACATTTGCCCTTTGTATAAGTTGCTTTTTTGTGATGTCATTGAGATGTCCTGACTGCATCATGAAAAGCGTCATGACTGCTTCTCTTTGTTTAGGAGCACGTTGCAGCTCTTTTAGTAAAGATTTTAAACTTTCTTCCTCTTTTAATTTTTCTTGAAGGAAAATATATTTTTCAGTTTTGGGCTTGTACGTATTATAGAGCTCCTCTTGCAGGATAATAAAATCCTTTTCTAACATTCTTTGTAAGATAGGTAGCACACTCTTTCTATCCAAAATATCCATGACCTCTTGCACTTTCAAAGCATTGCGACTCTCAAGTGCCTCCATAACAAGAAATTCTCGATCGTTTAACATCGACTCTTCTATAAACGTTGACTCGTTTTTCAAAACAGTGGTCTCGCTCTCTAATAAAAAAGACTTTGGAAGTGATGCCCGCATGACCTGACCTACTGCACATAAATAATAGGAACTTATCCATTCCCAAAATTTAAGTTGGTCTTCAGTAACTACTGGTGTTTCGTCAATAATAAACTCGATATCCTTTACCTCATAAGTCGCTGTATTTTCTCGGTGTATTCGGTGAACAATACCCGTATAGATTTTTGATTTACCAAATGGCACAGCAACTCGCATGCCTGGTTTTAAAAAATCAAATTCAGCAGGATTGACCGTATAAGTAAAATAACGCTCTAGGGGAAGGGGTAATATAACATCAATAAAGTGCGGCATAATATGTAAAAATAAGAAGCGTATTTGGTTTTATGAACTTTGGCTTCATGTAAAAGCAAAAAAATTAAATACAATCTTGTGTTTTTCAATTCTACCTGACATTCTAATTATTACATCTCGTCAATAATAGCATTTATAAGCTACGTAATTGAGGTGTATAAAATACTTTCACGCTTAGCAATTTGAATAACTCGCTTTGCTTTTTTTAAGGCTTGTTTGTATCTACCTACTTTAAAATATAATGCAGCAAATGTATCAGCATTGTAGCATGTTTTCTGTAATTCAATAGAACGCATGACAACTTCAATCGCTTTGAATAAAATAGGATCATCATCATGCTGTTTCTATACATGCCATGCCAGTGAATTTAATTTAGTTGATTCGTTCCAAACACCAGCAATTGTCGATATAGAAAACTTGTCCAAATCTCCGTGCACTGCATTGCATCTTAAAAAACAGAGTCTGAATCCCTGAAAAAACTTGAGGTAGAAACATTAAAATGCTCTTTAAGCAACTCATCAATAATCTCTTTTATTTCACTTTTAGACATTACACCTTTTGTAAGGTAGAAGTTAATGAAGGTTAACAAGAAAAAATAAGTGGATATCGCATCAATACTTAGAGTGTCATCGACTTCGTTTTTATCAACGTCAATTTTACAGAAACCAACCGTATCTTCATATTCTTTAGTAAATTTTTATAGGATAGGATCCCTTATTTTACAAGGCCCGCACCATATGGGATAAAAGTCTAGGACCATAAGCCTATCATTATTTATCAATAATTTTTACTTGGCATCATCATCTGCACTTTCCATTTGCCCTTGAATTGTCGTAAAAGGATCAACAGAACGAAAAGACAAAGTTTTTTTGAACCATAAATAAATATATAATGGTGGGCAAACTAAAATTAACATATGCGATTTACCTTCTTAAAGGTACATGTAAAATTTACTAAATGAAGGTGTATATTGCTTTCGCAAAAGCGGAATACACACTTGACTTTATTAAAAATAGACAATGACTATGTTAACAAACCTGTTGAGAACCTAAATGAATTAACTCGAGATGAATCAATGTGCAATCATACCTTTATAAAAAAAGGAATTGTTATGAATAGCAGAGACGAATATCTAGTAGCCCTAAGGCCCGAAATCCCTGGTGCTCGAATAGATGAAAATATGAGCGACGAAGAGCGTTTTCAAAACATGACATTGCGACCCATTGCCAAATTACAAAATGATCTTCTAATTGCCGTTTTTAGAAATTATATCAAGAAACACAAAAATGTCTTTTGTGGACTTACCGCTAATAAACGCATCGATTACATAGAAAATGCAGTAAATAGAGATCAGAAATTCAGAAGTTCTCTCAAAGGGATTCTTATGGGGTTATTTACAATTGTAGAATTTGAACACTATATTTCTAATTCTAGTGCACTCAACAAGCGTATGATGAATCTTGTACGAGAGCGATTAATTAGCAATATACAATTGTTTGAAAAGCCTGCGATAGAACTATAACAAATACTCACCATTAAGGTTTGTGTTCAGAACATCTGTCATATAATCAAGAAATGGCCTTGCCGTTTTAAACGAATCGTTTACGACCGCTGAGAAATCTGCATTCCGTACTTCTTTATCCGTAAACGACTTCATAAAATAGAAAGATTTAAATTTGATAAGATCCATGTCGGGATGGTTTTTATTAAAATTTCTAGGGGCTGTTTTTAATTGATCTCCTAAAAGTTTTCCCCAGCATTTTTTAAAGGTGTCCTCATTACATAAAGAGCGGAATTCTTTTGCATCCAACTCAATTTCTTTTCTAATCCTTAGAAGATCTTCTTTTTCTGGTGCAAAAAAGCCAATTCCTATTACATGTTCGTGAGGTTTAACACGCATAAAATAGCCACCTCTCCTTTCTAAACCTGCCCTTATCCAGTTGATACTAAAATGTGTTTTAAAAGGTGACTTATCCTTTGAAAAACGTATATCTCTATAAATTCTAAAAGTTTTAGCTCTTTCAATCACATCATGCTGATTAAGATTTGTTGCCATTATAGCTGCAAAACTCTTGAAGTCACTATCCAATTTTTTAAAACAAGACTTTTGTTCTTCAAACCATGGTTTATTATTGTTTTGAGCAAGCTCTTCTAAAAAGTTTATTAATGCAGGATCTATCATAAAAAAAGCCTTTGTTTTATCAAAGTCAAGTTAAAAATTTATTTGATGGAGACCTATCTAATAATAAGTTTTCTAGTACTAAATGTACTTCCATCTCCTACTCTAACAAGATATATACCAGGTTTAAAACTTGAGACTTCAATATTCTCTTCAAATCTACCTGTATTCTCGAAAGAGGTATTAATAATCTGCTTTCCCAAAATATCGTAAACTGATATAGAGATTTTATGACCAGATAACTGTTCTTTTAACGCTATGGTAAACTGATCTTTTGTTGGATTAGGATACATAGTGAATTTTGATGTTTCCTCAGAGTTACTGGAAAGCGTACCTGAGTTTGCACCAGTTATTACAAGTGTATAATCCTGAGCGGCACCTATTAAACTGCCTTTATGCGTTACATTGATCGTAAAATTGCCTGTTAATTGATCGATTTCAATTTTTTCAAAGTTATCTACATCGTTTACTCCTGTAGTTGCTGCAATCGTTGGATTAACAGGATCTAATTTCCAAGGACGGTAAATAACTCCAGCCGAAGAAGTGACTATTAAATCAAGATCATTTTCAATCATTGCGGCTCTGTCATCTTCAGAAGACGAAGGTAAATTTTGTCTTAAAGTAGCAGGATCTGTCCAGGATATTGATATCGTGAGTACATCCCCAAAAGCTGTATTTCCAGTGGCAGTTACTGTTTTTGAATAAGTAGCCCCTTCTGAAAGATTAAGCTCTGCAATGGAACTTGCATTCGCCAAATTTGCGATTGCTATAGCTGCTTTTTCTGTATTTAAAAGTCCCCAGCCAAAGGAATAGTCCGGACCATTACTCGCCCCAGCTTCATCAACCGTATGTAATATAACCCCTTTTAAAGTGGCTGCTTTCATAAAATCGTTATGCAAGTTATTATAATATTGTTGTAATAAAATGGCTCCACCAGCAACTGCTGGAGAAGACATTGATGTACCGCTTTTATTTATGTACTGACTATCTCCTGTGTAATCTGTGCTATACATGTCAACTCCTTTGGTGCTGATATCCGGCTTCACTCTGCCATCGTCAGTAGGACCGTAACTGCTAAACCGAGCATTTGCTACACTAGAAGGCCCTGCATAATTTGCAACACCATTTGTAGCTCCTACGGTTAAAACATTTTTTGCATTAGCATTAGAAGTAAGCAAATCAAAACCACCATCAGGAAGGTTTGCACCGAGGTTACGAGAATTACCGGCACTAGTTACGATTAAATAATAAGGATAATTTTGAGCTAACAAATCCCATTCTTGTGCGCGATTATCATATTTGCCCAATAAAGCCACTGGTACCGCATCAGCAGGTATTCCATAACTGTGATTGGATACTAGCATCCCATTAGCAGCTTCAAATGCCATTTCGATCTCGTCTGCACCTTGCATTTGTGTTTGTCTAAATCTATAGGATTTAATACTCACCTGTGGTGCTATCCCACGTGCATTTAAATCGCCTATACCATTTGAAGCAATAGTGCCAGCTACATGAGTAGCATGACCATCTAAAACAGTGAGAAATTCACCAGGTATGATTCTTCCAGAAAAAGCATTATGAGTATCCCTTACCTTATCTCCATCCCAAACACCTACAATCATTCCCTGGCCTTCTATGTTTAGACCTAGTAAACCTCCTGTTTGTAAAGACCTTGCATTTTGCATTTGTGCGGCCTCATCATTCATCGTACTCACGTACATAGGCACATCTAAATAATTTACCGTAATTAGTGAGGCAATGCTCCCGTCTTTTGTAACAAGAGTATCTGGCCAATTGTACAAGGCTTTTAATTTTACAAGTCTTTTATTTTGCTTTTCGAATGTATCAGCAAAGTAAGTATTAAGGAGGTTTATTTTCTCTTGATCATAAGTACTTGCAATTTTTGCTTTTTCTTGTTTGGTTTGTCCATAAGAGACAAAATTGTTAGCAGTCACAAAGATTATGAAAATTAAAAAATTGTATTTAAGCATGATTCTGTATTTTGTAGTAAATCCGAGTTATTGATAAATATATATGGCTCTTAATCATTATCTAAAGCAATTTTATTGCACATTTTTATCGCGAGAGCAATTTAATTAAAAACCTTGCTATTTATGTGAGTTTATTATAATTATTTGGTTTTAAAATGATGCCAAAATCATAAAAGTAGAAGTCTAAGGTCAAATTTAAAACAAATCCAATTATTTACCCACTACACAAAACAATAGTCGGTAGTAAACTTGAAGAGCGCATTGAAATGATAAGGCAATAGATTCATCTGTAAAGTGGGTGAAAAAATATAGGGAAACAGTTTGTTTTTAAATCTGCAGATAACACAATGCTAGTAAATACATGACAAATTACGTATCAACAACCTCACTGATTTAAAAGGTTTTTATAACAACGTTTAAAAGCCTGTTTCACTCCTGGTTACCCAACAAGGATATCTTAAAATTATGAGGGGTTAAATTGATGAGAACTATGCCTACACGGCTTTCAAAAAAACTTCTTTAGTGAGTTTTACCACTATTCTCATGACTTTCATACAGTATTTATAGTAATGCCCTTTAGATATAAAATAATCAAATATCTAATTGTCTTTCCATTCACACTCCTTAAAAATTCTATTTTTCCGTTAGAAATCGTTTATCTCATATAATATTTATTACGTATCCTATGGTTAGGAGAACTTCCTTTTCTAACCGCTACAGCTGCTTTCGATGTCAGACTTAGATATTCTTTAAAAGTTTTCTTTTCCTTTACAAATGTTTCTCGATATAGGTTCTCAATCCTCAACCTTTTTCCGGTACAGCATTTTTATTAAGAATGAACAGTAATACAAAAGAAACACCTCCATCTCATTTTTGAAAATTAGTTTTGTATGAGAAAGGGAAAGCACAGAGATGCTGTCATCTATTCCGCTAGGAATCTTATTCGTTGTAGGATTATTATAATAATTAGCCTTTAATTTAACAAAGGCAAACAATACATACTGTTTTCAGAAAATATGCGAATTGCCTTTGAATCGCTTCTAAATTTATTGTACCGACATGGCTGTTCTGATCTAGATAATTCCCTTTTCTTGGTAAGCTATACTTATGATTTTAACGATAAAAGATAAAGGCTAGTTTTATACAGCTGATCATCAATAGTCGATTATTTTATAGTTCAAAGACTTAATAAAAAAACATTTAGATAGCTCATTTTAAAGCATCTTTTATTAGCATATACTAATGTTGCCACTCTTCACTCTTTCCTTGTGGTTATATCGGGTGGTTATGGAAACGGGATACAAAAGAGTCAACAGCCAAAAGATACGGTGGTCACAACCTTGGTGTATAAATAACCGCTTTTTATAAGAAAAGTCTAATTGTTGATAAAAATGTTATGCTACTAGTTATATATAAAATATCTTTGTTCGCATATGTTTGAAAGTAATTTGATCTAAAAACCCTTTCGATTTTAGTAAATTTAATTTCATTATTTAATTCAAAAGAAGCTAATATCACTAATTAATAATTCCAAGATGAAATTTATAGTATCTAGTTCTTATCTACAAAAGCACCTCCAACTATTGGGTGGTGTCATCAATAATAACAACACATTACCAATTTTAGACAATTTCCTTTTAGAATTAACTGGTAATGAGCTTAAGGTATCTGCCAGTGATATGGAAACTACTATTGTAACCAAGCTTGATGTGGAGAGTGAAGATGATGGAAGCATCGCTTTACCAGCAAAATTATTATTAGACACGCTTAAAACATTTCCAGAACAGCCACTTACTTTTAATTCTGTAGACACAATGATGACCGTAAGTCACGATAAAGGTAAGTCTGAAATAGCTTGTGCAGCTGCAGAAGAATTCCCGAAATCAGTTTCTATCTCAGAACCCAGCAGCACAACCATAATGGGAGATACTCTTGCAACAGCCATTAACAAAACTATATTTGCTGCCGGTAATGATGATCTTAGACCAGTAATGAGCGGTGTCTTTTTTCAATTTGCAAGTGATTCATTAACATTTGTAGCTACAGACGCACACAAACTAGTCCGTTACAAAAGAGAAGACCTTACGGCAAGTCAGACTGCCGAATTTATTATGCCTAAAAAACCTTTGAACCTTCTTAAAGCGATGCTTCAAGGAAGCGAGTCAGAAGTGCTTGTAGAGTATAATGAGAGTAATGCACAATTTAGTTTTGACAGTACAAATATCATATGCCGATTAATTGATGGTAAATACCCTAATTACGAAGCGGTAATTCCTAAAGAAAATCCCAACAGACTTACTATTTCAAGAACTCAATTTTTAAATTCTGTTAGACGTGTTAGTATTTTCTCTAATAAAACGACGCACCAAATTAGACTTAAAATGGCTGGTGCAGAGCTTAACATAAGTGCTGAGGATCTAGATTACAGCAATAAAGCAGACGAGAGACTTACTTGTGATTATCAAGGTGATGACATGCAAATAGGCTTTAACAGCAGGTTTCTTATTGAAATGCTTAACAACTTAACTTGTGAGGATGTTTCTCTAGAAATGTCACTACCTAACCGCGCAGGTATTCTAACGCCTGTCGACGGTCTAGATGAAGGTGAGAATGTGACTATGCTTGTGATGCCAGTAATGCTCAATCAATAAATAGACAAATAGATCATATAAAAAATGCTCGCAAATTGCGAGCATTTTTTGTTATAAATAGTAAGCTCATCACACACCGTTAAGATCCTACTAAGTAACGTTCTCTAATGATCTTTTCATGATGCAAATTATGCCCAACTATGATAAAAGGAATGACACGTGGCGTCATTATTTTATCACTGGCAGTTCCCTTAAAAATTAAGGAAACATCGCTTGCATTTTTAAACAATTCAATAGTAGCATCTCTAGTGGTTTTTAAGGATTGTAATACATCTGCTTTCGCGAAAGCTAAATCCCCTAGATTATCTACAAATAAATCTTGATCAAAACTCGGTAAAGAGGTTGGATCTCCCCTCATAAAACAAAGGGCACGATAAGCAAAAACTCGTTCCGTATCGATATTATGCATCATAACTTGACCAATAGACCATTTATTTGGCGCATAACGGTAACTCAAAGGCACCTCAATAGATTTGAGGAGATTTAGCGAATTATACAGTGAATTCTCTAAAGTATCAAAAAGACTTAACGAAGGATCAATAAGATTCAAATAAGGTTGATAATACGCAGGATATTCATCTGCTGAAATGTTATTAAACGTGACCATCTACAAGTCTTGAAAAACTTTGTGTAACAATCTTTTTTTATCGTTGATACTTTCTTCTAAACTGATCATAGTCTCTGTTCGACTGACGCCATCAATATCATCAAGCATAAAAATAATCTTCTTTGCGTGAGTGGTATCTTTGGCTCGTATCTTACAAAAAATATTAAACTTTCCAGTGGTAATATGGGCTACCGTCACAAAAGGTATTTCTTTAATCCTACTCAATACAAATTGTGTAGTGCTTGTCTTTTCCAGAAATACACCTATGTAAGCAATAAAAGTATATCCCAACTGATGGTAGTCTACCGTTAAAGAAGATCCATGTATAATTCCTGACTCTTCCATCTTTTTAACCCTTACATGTACAGTTCCGGCGCTTATATGTAGTCTTTTTGCTATATCTGTAAACGGAGTCCGGGTATTTTCGATAAGCACATCAAGAATTTGCTTATCAATATCATCAATTTTTGCCATAATAATGTATTCTACTAATAATTTTATACAAAAGAAGGACAATTGCTGATAATAAACTAACAAAAAGAAGTATTTTACAATTAATTAGCAAATATTTTAATATTTAAAGATTCCGAATAGATTTCTAAGTCACCCGTAACAATCAAATCGTTTTTAAAATGCTGATCCTGCTCTAAATCTATAACTCTATGACCGTTAAGCACTTCTTTTCTATTGATGCCTATTAATACGGGAACGAAATAAAGACAACTATCTTTTACTTGTTCGTGATATCTTATGGATAATGATTGATTTCCCGAGGTTGCTTTATAGTTTTTAATCAAAATATCTACATAATTAGCACTCATTTTGGGAATAGCTTTATAATTGGTCCAAGTACTTTCTTTGTCAAAAGAAATATTACTTACAGAGGTTATTGCAATTTTTAAGGCTTTGGTCAGTAATAAAGTTGCCTCGTCTCTAGAATAATCAAAACCAGAATGGCCTGCCTCAAATAGGATTGTAGGCACATCTTTACTCATCATAAAATCCCCTACGCAGTTGATGTTGAAATCATCATTATACCTTCCTATAATTCCAGAGACCTCTTTTCCTAATTTCTTGTGAATATCATTAATAATACTCATGGATTGCGTGCGTGCTCTTTTAAACAGCTTCCTTTCATCGCCAGCAGGGGCAAGAAATGAAACTTGTGCTGGCATGATACCATCTTCTGAACCATAAATGGAACGCTGTCCATGAAGGTTGAAACAATAATCTGGTTTAAAGTCATCAAAAACTTTTTGCAATAAGATACTTTCTGGTTGAGATAACGAAACTGCATCTCTGTTTAAATCGACCTTATTTGCATTTACCCTTGTCCAAGCATCAGCACCATCAGGATTTAATACAGGAATAATGTATAATTCAATATTTTTAATTATTTGAAATAAATCATCGCTGGCTAGCAGTTCACATATGGCTCTAGTAGTAGTAGATTCATTCCCATGCATTTGAGACCACGCTAAAACTTTAATTTTCCCAGAACCTATTTTAAGACCATAAACAGAACGTTTAAGAACCGACTGACCTATCTCTAAATTTTTGAGGATAGAACCGTTCAGACTTTTCACAACAGATCCAAAGTAATTTTCAAATTGGGAATAGGTGTAATATCTAGTAAGCATGTACAAATTAAAGTTTACAGAAAGCTCAAGGCCCGTCTAGTTCAATATAAAAATCATCATACAAATGTAAACTCTTTATAGTTGACAAAAGTAAACATCAGCAATGTTACATCTGTAAACATTACAAGTTCCTCAACAGGTTACAATTGTAATCACGCTTGATACCACTAAATGAAACATTAATTTTAAGAAAGACCTTGTTGAGCTGATATTTACTTTTATAAGGTTTTATTTGTTCAATTTCAGTATGTTGTACACCTCTATATAAAGTTATAATTCATAATATAAATAGCTATTACTCTCCTAGTTTTCCTAGATAAACCATGCTGTTTACAATAATAAACACATTTGTAAACCTTATTTTGTTTACTTTTGTAACCTATGGTGAATTCAGCGGATTTTTCGAAACGATTACAAAAAATTATGGATAGAAATGATTTAAACGCATCTTCCTTTGCCGAACGTATTCATGTGGGGCGTAGTTCCATATCACATATCCTTTCTGGACGCAACAAACCTAGCTTGGACTTTGTGGTCAATACCGTAAAGGAGTTTCCAGAAGTTGATCTTTATTGGTTGTTAAATGGTAACGGAACTTATCCCAAAACAGAGATGCCGCAAGCCTCCAATCCTACGGGTAGCTACTCTACTTCTATTCCTCAAGATAAAAAAGGAGATCCTAGTCTTTCTGAATCTACTAAAACAAAATCCCAAGATTTATTTTCAACTGCAGAAAATGAAAAAATTCCTTTTAAAATTAAATCAGTTGAAGGGAAAAATATACAAAAAATAATTTTATTATATAACGATGGAAGTTTTGAATATTTTATACCTTAACTACCAATTCAAGAATTAACTTTGTAAAAAAAGATCTAGATGAAGTATTCACCTCTATTTATTCTTATGTTGATAGTGACAACGGGCTGTTATGAAAACACGAGAGATTGTAAAGATTATCAAGAAGGCACTTTTATCTGGGAGCAAGAAAGTGGTGGGAAATTATTAAAGACTGAGTTTACTCGTACAAAAGATTTACAAATTGAGCGATTTGAAAATACAGTTGATACTTCTAAAATAGAATGGATAAATGATTGTGAGTGGAGAGTAATTCCGATTGATCCTAAAACAAACGCCGAAAGTCGCGCGTACCTTTTTAAAATCTTAAGCACCAAAAAAGATTCTTACACTTTTGAATTTAAACAATCCGGTCGGGACCAGATATTTACAGGAACAGCTCTTAAAAAGTAAGCAACACGGTTTAGAGTGTTGAAATAGTTGCTATTTAAATACTCTAATTAATAATTTGGTTAACCTAAGAAGTATACGGGTAGCCGACCTATTATTTTTATATCACTACATATAAATAAAGTACGAGGAGTAAAAGGTAAATAGATTACATGATTCAAGTGGTATTTATTCCATCCGTTCTATATTGTTTATTTATGTTGCTTTATCCTATACAGAAATTTTATAAAGTTGGTGGAACTTTAATAAAGTCTAAAGTGTATGTATATAAAAATACAAGCTCTAATGACTTTATTATTATTCTACAAAAGAATCCATTCCATAAAGTATATAAAACTTATCTTACAACGAGGTGCTTACGGTTTTAATAGAATCTCATAAATACGAAACACCGGTCATTGAAGCCGCGTAAGAAGAATTTATCACACGTCTTCTAAGTGAAAAAGACTTAGAAAAAGTAAAGAAAGAATGGTACCAAAAAAAGTTATAAAAAGAATCGCTTTTAAGAAATCCTTCCTCTTCTAAATATATTTTAAAAAAAAAACGTCCATATTTTAACGGTTAAAAAATCTACTGATCATATACATATTCAGATAATTGTAATTGCTGTAATTTTTATGTTGATCAGCCTATCAACTTAGTTCAATAACTGATGGATATATTGTACATATCAAGTGATCTGGAGTGAAGAAATATATACCTCGTAGAACCTTTTATCATCATGCTTTTATGTCTAGTTACTGCCTTTTTATTTTATTAAAAGCACTGGTATGGATGGATTCTCATGATTTTTATTTATTTGTGACTTATTTAAAAAGGTCTCTTTAACGTGCCCTTCCTTATGATTCAGAAAATAGTATGTTTTCTATAATGACCTTAGGCTATTCCTTGTTATATGGGGTTATAATTTGGTTCTTATTAAATAAAAAGAGGAAGATGTATTTTGAAGTTGATAGAAAGAAGCGTCTTGTCGTTACTACTAGAGCTATCGCAATTAGCTTTATCCTTCTTGATTTAAACATTGGTGTATCATAAACTAAGTTAGTAATCACTTCAATTCTTATCATAATAACCTCTGTTCTACAGGAGGTGTTTTGATATATATGCAGCTATTTTTTAAATAACATAGAATTTAAATAGATAACTTTTACCCTGCAGAATAAAATTAAAAGGAAAGGCTCCTATTTACAGTAGTTTCACCATCTGTTTATTTGAGACAAGCTACATACTTCTATCACTTTTAATTACATATGGAACATTAATGAAATTCACCCTATTAAGAAAACGAACCGTTTAATGGAACATGAAAAAAAAAACACCTAATTCTGTTTTACTTATGCTTTCGTGAAAGCGTAAGTAAAACAGAATCTTTTTGAAAAATGGTTGAATGCTATACTTAGTAACTTTTTAAATAAGTTTCAAAAGTGATCTCTTTAGAGTAAAATGCCCTCTGTGTTCTTTACCGTAAGGATGAATATACTCCAATAATCTGATGATGGTAATGGAGACCCAAGGTACGTTTCATGGCAGTTAATACTGGTGTTTTTTACCGAAAACAATAAGTCCCCATAGCGATCAAAAATATTATTGTTTATAGTTTTAAAGAGTTCTGGGCGGCCTATTGTAAAGTAATCGTTAAAACCATTTTCATTTGGTGTATATAATCATGGGATGTCAAAGTGCCGTTATTCTTGTACTGGTTCCTACTCATAGAGAAATGTCCTCACATAAATGACATACAAACCAGTAGGCTGATTTCTGAAAACAGGACTGATTTGGTAAATAATACCATATAGAGTATTCATAACTACCTAGAATATAAAAGCTCTATGAACACCTACGCCACACTGGACGCAGACAGAAGCGTAACATTACAGGAGACAGACCTATTGCTATAATAGGTATAGATGAACGTTTAAAGGTTGTAGAGAGCCGCTCTCGTATTGGAAACATAATAATGTAAAGTAATCATAAATCTGCCCTATTTGTAATGACTGATAGGACAACTTTGAAAACGATGATTGAAAAACTCAAAAGTAAAAATGCAGATGAATTATATGAAAAAATGAATCAGAGACTTACCAACTTTTACACTTTATGGATCAAGACCATCACATTTGATAACGCAATAAATTAACATATAAAGATTTATTTCACAAGAACATATATATATATCAGGAAAAGGGAACCTTAGAAAACAGATCTTAGAGTTGTGTCAACCAAAAGAATAAAAGAAGTTCAATGATGACTAAATTACAGACCTATTTGAAACTTTAATTACCATAACCCGATGGAAGTCCTAAACAATAAAGTTGTAGCACTTATGGGTTGAACTCAGCACATAAACAAATAGGGTATTACTAAATGCTATGATCAAAATAACTACCAACAAAAAACGCCTTGCGAATTGCAAGGCGTTTGGTATATGTAAAACTTTAAGAAAGTTACTTCTTGAATTTTGAATATTTGTTTTTGAATTTATCAATACGTCCAGCAGTATCGATAAGTTTACTCTCACCCGTATAAAATGGATGGGAAGTGCGAGAAATTTCCATTTTTATAAGTGGATATTGTGTTCCCTCATGTTCGATAGTCTCACTTGTGTTAGCAGTAGATTTTGTAATGAACACTTCTTCATTAGACATATCCTTAAATGCTACTAATCTATAATTCTCTGGGTGTATTCCTTTTTGCATGACTTTAATCTTATTCTTTAGCGGCTGCAAATTTAATTATTTTTATTTAATTAACGGCCTTTTGGTTTTGTTTTATTTAAAACAAATGTAATCTATAAAAACACAACTCCTAGCTTTATATTTGCCTTCTCATTTAAAAATCATTTTTGTGGACAAAACAATCAAAAGAAATTCTTTTGTATTAGGGATTTTAGGAGCCATACTTACCATTGCCATCTACCTTTATATATGGAAAAACCAAGAGTATACAAACACTGATATAGGTTTAGCCATCAAGCTCTATCCTATCCTAATAGGTATTATTGCACAAATACTCGCCAGAAGGGCTGGGAAAGGTATCGTTTCCTTTAAACAAGTAGTACTGGCCTATTTTATTTGTATTCTAATTGTATTCTTTACAGAAGCATTAATTAATTACCTCATTTTTAATGTTTTTGACCCGTCTGCTAAAGAATTAGCTAATGATGCTTTGAGATCCGTTCATGCCAAAACACATAGCAGTCTGGCACAATCTCAAAATTTTACAGAGTCATCATATTCTGCTGGTGAGTTAATAAAAGGATTTTTTCCTGGAGTATTGCTCTGCATGATTCCTGGATTAATTACTGGAATAATAATTAGTAAAGCTCCACAACGATAGTTCTTCTCCTTTACATGTTTATATTTGATTCTTATATTGCAACACTGATCTATGAAAGATATATTAAAAAAAACTTCCTTTAAGCACGGTACCTTAGGTTTCATGATCTTTATCGTTGCCTACTTTACGATGTGGAAAATAGACTTAGGTCTGTTTCTAAACCCTCTTGTTACCTACCCTATTTTAATATTAATACTTATTTTGGGTGTTTACTCTCAAAAACAAGCAAAAAAAGAACTTGGTGGTCATCTGACTTTTAGCAGTGCTTTACTTTACTTTGTAGTCACTATTGCTATTGCTTTTTTAGGTTATGTGAGTGCTGGAATTCTTATATTTCACATTATTGATCCAGACGCCAAGAAAGAATTAGTGGAGCTTACCATTCAAGCTTCTATAGAGATGAGCAACAAAATGCTAGGATGGATGGGAATGAAAGAGGTCGCTGGACAAATTTCTGAAGATCAAATACGAGATTCTATGAAGTTAAGTCCTACACCATTTGGTACCGCAAGTCTTGTCATCGGGTATATAAGTAACCTTGCTTTTTATACGGTCGCTGGATTAATCTCTAGTTTAATTATTAAAAAAGATAGACTTTACGAGTTTGAATAAAACTAATCTCTCCATCGTCGTACCGCTTCTCAATGAGGCAGATTCGCTTCCAGAATTACAAGCATGGATTGATCGTGTCATGGAAAATACGAACCTTTGTTACGAAGTTATCTATATAGATGACGGCAGCACAGATGAGAGTTGGAGTATTATTAGTGCGCTTTCGCGAAAGCGAAAACAGGTTAATTCCCCTCAACTCGTAAAAGGTATCAAATTTCAATCTAATTATGGGAAATCACAAGCTCTTCACGCCGGTTTTAAGATTGCCCAAGGAAATGTAATCATCACTATGGATGCAGATCTTCAGGATTCTCCAGATGAGATTCTAGAGCTGTATCAGATGATTACAAAAGGCCATCACGACTTGGTTAGCGGTTGGAAAAAAAAGCGCTACGACAGTGTTCTCTCCAAAAACTTACCCAGTAAACTCTTTAATTGGGCGGCACGTAAGACCAGTGGTATACAGCTCAATGATTTCAATTGCGGTCTAAAAGCATACAAAAGCGATGTGGTAAAAAATATAGATGTTCATGGCGAGATGCACCGCTATATTCCTGTTCTAGCAAAAAATGCTGGGTTTACAGATATTACACAAAAGGAAGTGATCCATCAAGCTCGCAAATACGGCACTACTAAATTCGGTTACGAGCGTTTTATAAATGGCTTTTTAGACTTGATTACCATCGCCTTTATTTCCAAATATGGCAAACGGCCTATGCACCTTTTTGGTACCTTAGGAGTGATTATGTTTATGATAGGCTTTGTAATTGCAGGTTACATAGGCAGTTCAAAACTGTACCGCATGGCACATGATCTTCCTTACAGCCTTGTGACAGATAACCCCTGGTTTTTTCTCGCATTAACCAGTATGATTTTAGGAACACTATTCTTTATCTCAGGATTCTTAGGTGAATTGATCTTAAGAAGTGGCCAACACGGGATTCGTTATAGGGTCGCTGAAGAAATTTAGCAAGCATTATTAATAGTCAGATATATGTACAGCAAGTAATACCTTTTTATAAATAGTAGTTGTAATTACACAAGGAATAACCTTAGAAGCCGAAACAATTTATGACTGTAACTATTTACAAACAAATCTAGAAAATTTAATTAGCTGTCTACCCAGTCATATTTATAAGCAAAGCAAACAATTCAATCTGCCTACTGCCTACTTATTCCTATCTTTGTACAACAATAGTCACTACATCACCAATGAATAAAGAACATATACTTAGAACAGCACAATCTTGGACACAAGCACCTTTTGACGAGGCCACTATCACCCGTACGTTAGCCTTGATAACAGCAAATAATGATGAATTCCAAGAATCTTTTTACAAGGATCTAGAATTTGGTACTGGAGGAATGCGAGGTATTATGGGTGTCGGAACCAACCGCATTAATAAATATACATTAGGTAAAAACACACAAGGGCTCTCTCAATATTTGAACCAACAATTTCCGGAAGAACAAATAAAAGTTGCCATAGCATATGATTGCCGTCATAACTCCAAAGAATTGGCACAAGTAGTCGCAGACGTTTTTAGTGCTAACGGTATTTACGTATACCTTTTTGCAGAGTTGCGCCCTACTCCACTGCTTTCTTACACCGTAAAAGCAAAAGGATGCCATGCAGGAATTGTCTTGACTGCAAGTCATAATCCGCCGGAGTATAATGGTTACAAAGTATACTGGCAAGATGGCGGTCAGTTGGTCCCACCACAAGATCAAGAAATATTAGATATCATCGGATCTACAGACTTTAGTGAAATCAGCTTTAATGGGAACCCTAAATTAATAGAATTCCTTACGGAGGAGGATGATAATATCTTTATAGAAGCTAGTATAAAAGCAGGTAGAATAGCAGGTCACGTGGACCGTTCTCGATTAAAAATTGTTTTTACCAGCCTTCACGGTACCAGTATTACCTTAATTCCAGAAACTTTAAAACGAGCTGGATATACCGATTTACACGTCGTTAAAGAACAAGCTTTTCCAGATGGTGATTTTCCAACGGTTAAATCTCCTAACCCAGAAGAGCCAGAAGCATTAAAAATGGCTATAGCTCTGGCGGATAAAATTCATGCTGACATTGTAATTGGAACAGATCCTGATGGCGATCGATTGGGTGTTGCAGTTCGCAATAATGAAGGTAAGATGATCTTACTCAACGGCAATCAAACCATGATCGCCATGACCGATTTTTTATTGAAACAAAACGATTTAAAGTCTTTAAAGCACCCATTTATAGGTTCTACGATTGTTTCTACTCCTATGATGCACGATATAGCTAGATTTTATGAGGTAGAGTGTAAAGAAGGACTGACTGGGTTTAAATGGATTGCCAAAATGATCGAGGACTATCCACAACAAGACTTTGTAGGTGGCGGCGAGGAAAGTTTTGGATACATGGTAGGAGATTTTGTACGTGATAAAGATGCGGTTACAGCAGCCTTATTAGCTTGTGAGATGTACGCTTTTGCAAAGGCAAATTCATCAACAACCTATCGAGAATTGATCAAGCTTTATGTAAAACATGGATGTTATCAAGAAAAGTTGGTCTCTGTAGTCAAAAAAGGGATCTCTGGAGCCGAAGAAATCAAGCAAATGATGGTGGATTTAAGGGAAAATCCACCAGCTCAAATAGGGGGACAAGATGTAACGATCGTAGAAGACTATGCGGCCAGTACCAGAGAAAACAAGCAATTGAATCAAACAGAAACGATTGCTATTCCAAAATCTAATGTTTTGATCTTTTATCTAGCAGATGGCTCAAAAATTGCAGCGCGGCCTAGTGGTACAGAACCTAAGATTAAGTTTTATATATCGGTAAAAACAGCATTGGACCAAGTAGAAAACTATGCTAGCGTCCAAGAACTACTAGAAGAAAAAATTAATGGCATTCTTGCCAGTTTTGACAGGTAAATCAATGAATTATTTTAAAGAAATTTTACAGTACGCAAAACCTTATAAGCGGTACGGAGTATTAAATATAATATGCAATGTATTTTATGCATTGTTCGGTACTCTTTCCTTTGTTGCTTTAGTTCCTGTGATGAAAGTCTTGTTTGAAACTACCAAAGATGAATACATCAAACCTTCTTGGACCGGTTTTACGGAAGCAAAGGAGTATTTAGAAAGCTATATAAATTGGTATGTAACAGATGTTGCAAATAAAGACCAAGAAAATGCATTAATCATGATGATTGTTCTTGTGCTGGTTCTTTTTCTTCTTAAAAACTTTTTTGGTTATTTAGGATTGTATTTCATCACTTTTCTTCGCAATGGTGTCTTAAGAGACATAAGAAATGAAATGTACACCAAAATCATAGATCTTCCGATATCCTATTTTTCTGAAAAACGCAAAGGAGATGTCATAGCTAGAGCTAGTAGTGATGTCATAGAAGTTAAAAATAGTTTTCTATCTGTTTTAGAACTTATTGTTAAAGAGCCACTTAATATATTATTTGCCTTAGGTGCCATGCTTTTATTTAGCGTTAAGCTTACTGTTTTTGTTTTAATTTTTATTCCTATTTCTGGATTTGTCATTTCATTAATCGGTAAACGGCTTAAAAAACAATCTGATAAAGTACAAAAAGAGCAAGGCTTTTTTCTTTCTTTACTTGAGGAAACTTTAAGTGGTCTTAAAGTTATCAAAGGCTTTAACGCTGAAGGAAGAATGACGGACACCTTTAAAAGTAGCTCTACAAGATTCTATGAATTTTCCAATAAGCTCGAGCTGAGAAAAGGTCTTGCGGGGCCTGTTAGTGAATTTCTTGGGATCATGGTTATCGGTGTTCTTCTTTGGTTTGGTGGTAAAATGGTTTTTGAAGATAATATAGATGGGGCCATATTTATTGCTTTTATGGGACTTGCTTATGGAATCCTTACTCCTGCAAAGGCTATTTCTAAAGCCAGTTATGGGGTAAAACAAGGAAATGCGGCTGCAGAGCGTGTTCTTGAAATTCTCCATACTGAGAATGAAATTGAAGATCAAGAAGGAGCTGTTGCTATTCCCGCTTTCGCGAAAGCGGTAGACTTACAAAATGTCACCTTTGCCTATCAAGAAGAACCCGTTCTCAAGAGCTTCTCTCTTCATATTGCAAAAGGAACTAGCGTTGCCTTTGTAGGCCAATCAGGTTCTGGAAAAAGTACGATTGCAAATTTATTAACCAGGTTCTATGACGTAGAAGAAGGAACCATCTCCATAGACGGTGTAAATATAAAAGATGTAGCACTTAAGAGTTTGCGCGATCAAATTGCGATTGTAACGCAAGATTCTATTCTTTTTAACGATACCATTGCCACTAATGTAGCGCTAAGTGATAAAAATGCTTCAGAAGAACGTATTATAGAAGCCCTTATAATTGCAAACGCATGGGAATTTGTAAAAGACTTGCCTGAAGGAATTCATACCAATATAGGCGATAGCGGTGGTAAATTAAGTGGAGGACAAAAGCAACGCCTTTCCATCGCTCGTGCAGTGCTTAAAAATGCTCCTATTCTCATACTCGATGAAGCGACAAGTGCGTTAGATACAGAAAGTGAACGTCTTGTTCAAAATGCTCTAGAAAAAGTGATGAAGAACAGAACCTCCATTATCATTGCTCACCGACTGTCTACCATTCAAAATGCTGATCATATTGTAGTCCTAAAAAAAGGAGACATAGTAGAGCAGGGAACACATATAGAATTACTTGCTAAAGAAGGTCTTTATCACGGACTGGTAAGCATGCAAAGTCTGGTATGATGATTTAAGTATATATCTTAGAGAACAAAAAAATAACCAGGCTCCTTCTTTTACGTCCTTTTATATACTTGTGCCTCCCTATCACAAGCATAAAAATCTGTCTATATAGGTTACTAGTTAAACGGCTAAATCAAGTAACAGCCTGAGAAGAGCATGGGCTGATTAAATCCAAGGCTTCTTAGTATCCTTGGTAGCATCCCATAACTAAGAATATCAATACCAAAAAAGTTGGTACGTTCTTTAACGAGAATTGTGTAGTACTTCCTATCGCAATGTTTGAAAATGAAAACCAAGTATGACCTGAAAATCCCGGTTTTCGTGAATTAATTACAAAGTTAAAAAAACAAAATACGGATTGCCGTTTTGGGTGGTTCTGGATGCCGCAGGAAATTAAGTCACAGACTCTTTTACTAATAAAGGTCAAAATCTTGGATGGTCAGCTTCTAAGGAAAAGGTGGCTCTTTTTATAGAAAAATTAAAAGCGACTTCAAAAATGTCCCGTGAAGAGGAAAAAAATGTTGCGATAATCTTTACTAAAAAATAATTTGTAAAGCTCCTTTTAAAAATAACGCTATCATCACTTTAGTTGATAAGAGCTGATGATTTCTAATTATTAATAAACTTCTTTAACACCTCTTTTACTGCCGAAGGTTTGATGGGTTTAGATATAAAATCATCGCATCCAGATGCAATAGCCCTCTGTCTATCCTCAGAATTCGTATAGGCAGTTTGAACCACTATAGGGGTATAAGGAAACATTTTTTTAATCTCTCGTGTGGCTTTATAACCATTCATAACAGGCATTTGAATATCCATAAAAACAAGATCTACATTCTGTTCTTGCTCCATTATTTCAATAGCTACTTGCCCATTTTCAGCTCTAATTATTTGAAATTCGTACTCCTTTATTTTTTCTAACAAAGATTTGAGGATTAAGTAATTCAAGGCTACATCTTCAGCTATCAAAATTTTATAAAAAGAGGGCCTTGCCTTCTTGATTGATTCTTTTACTTTCTCATCCCGCAATTCTTGTTTTTTTGTTACAGTTATTGGTACTTTGATATGAACAGTTGTTCCTTTTCCTAAATCTGAATAAAGATCGAGCTGTCCATTCATTAATTCAACGTAAGCTTTTGATATGGTTAAACCTAGCCCCAAACCTTCAAATAACTCGGTAGTATCTTGATTAGACTTGGAATAACTATCAAAAATAGATTTCTGACGTTCCTCAGAAATACCTATTCCAGTGTCTGTTAATGTAATATCAATACAATCATTTTTAATGGTTGCAAAAAAGATAACTTCTCCATAACTCGTAAACTTGATGGCATTATCAATGACATACTTGATCGTTTTAGATAACTTATTTTCATCCACAATGACACAGTTTTGATTTTCAGGAATCTCCACTATTAGTTGGTATTGGAGCTTCTTTAACCTCGATAAATTTATATATTTATCAAAACACTTGTTCAACACATCCGAAAGAAGTACTGTATTTTTTTGAGCCGATATTTGCTTGTTTTGTAACATCGACATTTCCAGGACATTATCCATCATATCCATCAATCTCAAACAAGCTTGATTAATAATCGCTACATAGTCTTCTTTCTGGCTCTCCTCAAGACCTTCCTTATTTAACAAACCTGAAAAACCCATAATGGCATTCATGGGAGTACGCATTTCATGAGTGATGTTATTCATAAATGAAGTCTTTATTTCACTGCTCTGCTCCGCATTAATTTTTGCCTTTTTAAGTTCATTTGTTTTTGAATTAATAACATATTTTAAATACCTATTGAATACCAGTATCAATGACAACAAACATAAAATTCCAATACACAACTTGACCCAAAAAGATACGCTCTGGTAAAAAGGCTTTTTAAAGGTCACCAACCAAGAATCGATGATCTCTTGCTTATCTTGATAGGTAATGCTCTGCATAGCGCTATAAATAACTTCATTGAGCATGATATCATTTTTAACGACAGCTATAGAAGGTTCATAATACTGACCTGTGTATTTTAAAATTTCTAAATTATGTAAGTTTTTGGACTCGATATAGTAAGTAACTACAGTTTTAGGTCCGACAAAATAAGCTGCTCCACTTTCTGAAATCTTTTTTAGACATTCTAGATCGGTCCCGCATGGAGTTAAAATCGTAGCTTTAGGAAATTGAAGTTTTAGATTTTCTACTATAGCAAAATCATTAGGTAAGTAAAAGGATGCCGTTTCAAAATCCTTTATAGTCTTTGCTTTTCCAGAAGCTCTATTCCCTACAATAACATAAGGTGATTCAAACAACTTAAAATAAAAGTTGAGGTATGCTTTTCTGGACGGGGCTTCTTGGATTTCAAGAATTAGATCTAGGTTATTGTTGCGCGCATCTTCCATAACATTTGAAAAATCATCGTAGGTCTTGATATCAAATTTAAATTGCGCTCTTTTTTCTAGAAGCGCTAAATAATCCATAAGGATCCCTTTAGGGTGATCATTTTTATCTAGAAAAATATACGGAGAATAGGAAGGGTAAACGGCTACCTGAATCCGTTCCTTGTCGTTGAGCCATTTGCGCTCTTCTTCATTCAATATATCCGTGTCCTGACAGGAAACCACAGAAAAAAACACGGATAGTAATACCAAAAAAAATCCTGTTATCTCTCTCAATCTGAATATGTTATTTATTTTGAAGTTACAAAAATTAACAATAGGA
Source organism: Nonlabens sp. (assembly GCF_047636915.1). Taxonomy (GTDB): domain Bacteria; phylum Bacteroidota; class Bacteroidia; order Flavobacteriales; family Flavobacteriaceae; genus Nonlabens. The sequence goes on from NZ_JBLIGN010000009.1 coordinate 38,002, forward strand.
TAAAAGTCCATACCGGTTTTAAAATACTTTTGATTTTAAAACATGCTTAAAAGTCAGCAAAAAAACAAAATTCCTTTCACTTTTAAAGGTGATACAAACCATCATTTAATCCTACCTTTGTACTATGAATCTATCTATACTTTGATGAGTTCCATTCTGCATCGATTTGATCCAATTGATCCAACAAAAGATACCGATGTCCCTCAAAAATTCACCTTTCCATTTCTTTATGAACCGCACCCACTTGCTATAGCGGCAGCTGAGCAACTCAAAAATTACTTAGACAGTTTTGCGAATTGGTTTTATGATTTAAATTTAGGACCAGAAAATTACGAGCATCCGCTTGGGAAGATGTTTGGGGTTCTTGTGGTAGAAAAGACAGATGGTGCGCTAAGACATTTATGGGCTTATTCTGGTGTGATCACAGGAACGCAAAAAGATTCTCGTTTTGTTCCTTTAGTTTTTAATATGTTTTCAGAGGATAGCTTTTATGCAAAGGAGAATTCACAACTGGATGAGTTGAATCAACAAATTGATTCCTTAAAAACCGATGCTTCATTTTTAAAAAGCTTAAAACAACTTCTAAAACTTGAAAAAGAAAACGAGCTCCTGCTCTACAACCAGCGTAAAAAACATGCGGTACTCAAAGCTGCTCGTAAAAAAGAACGGGAACAGGCTCTAAGTTCCTTTAGTGAAGAGGAGTATCAAAGACTGATTGATAGTCATCAAACGCAAGGAATGCATGCAAAGTTCTTACTTAAGGAATACAAAATATACCTTGATACAAAAGCTGCTCCTGTAAAAGAATTTATTTCCAAACGTAAAAAAGCAATCGAGGAACTCAAAACCAAGCGTAAAAACTTATCTCATAAACTTCAAAGCTGGATTTTTGAGCACTACAAGTTCCTCAATGCCAATGGCGAGCCTAAAAGTGCGCTTGATCTATTTAAAAACATACCGCCCTACTTCCCTCCTTCTGGAACAGGAGATTGTGCAGCGCCTAAATTAATACAATATGCCTACCTCCATAATCTAAAACCGATAGCTATGGCGGAGTTTTGGTACGGAGAGTCTTTAAAGTCCCAAATTAGAAAGCACGGTCATTATTATCCATCCTGTCGTTCTAAATGTGAACCGATTTTAGAACACATGTTAGAAGGTCTAGAGGTGGATGACAATCCCTTACTCAAAAATCCAGCTGAAGGAAAGGATTTACCTATTATTTACGAAGACGACTACCTTATGGCTGTCAACAAACCGGAAGAGTTCCTTTCAGTACGAGGTAAAACTATAGAAGATTCTGTAGAATCCAGGATGAAAAAGCGTTTCCCTGATGCCACTGGACCGCTTATTGTTCATAGACTAGACATGAGCACTTCTGGCATATTGGTATTGACTAAATCTTTGGAGGTACATAAAAGACTCCAAGATCAGTTTGAAAAGCGCACGGTTAAAAAACGCTATGTGGCATTACTCGATGGAATCGTACAAGATAATAGTGGTTTTATAGACCTGTCTTTACGTGTGGATCTCGACAACCGTCCCTTTCAAATGGTAGATCCTGTGTACGGTAAAAATGCACGTACTCGATATGAAGTGTTAGAACGAAAAGATGGAAAAACAAGAATCTACTTCTTCCCTATCACCGGTCGTACGCATCAACTGAGAGTTCATGCAGCGCATCCACTAGGATTAAACTGTCCTATTATGGGTGACGATCTTTACGGTTTTAAAAAAGACCGATTGTACTTGCACGCTGAGCAACTGGAATTCATACACCCCATAACATTACAACCTGTCATTTTGAAGGTTCCTGCTCCTTTTTAAAGTCTTGTGAATAACTAGGTCACATTCCTATTTTGAGACGGGAATGCACATCGTATTTTTACTGTAAATGTCTATGTTATGTCTCAAGAATGGAATTGGTTGTTATTTTTAATCATTGGTGTGTTTGTCGGTGCTGTTGTGGCGTGGTTTTTTGCAAAGACAAGTTTCTCCGGGAGTTTAAATCTATTAGCATCAGAAAAGAACCAATTGACTTCGCAACTTTCTCGATTGCAACCAGCGCTGGAAGAACGTGATAAGTTAAAACATGAAAACAGTCAGTATAGCGCACAACTGCAGCAGAAACTAGAAAGTCAACAAGAACTTAGTGCTAGGCTTCAAAAGTTAGATAAAGAGTATCGGGAAATAACTATCGAGAAGGAGCATATAAATATAGTACTAGCTGAGCAACGTACCGCTTTCGCGAAAGCGGAAGAAAAACACACCGAAGCACAGGGAGAAATAGAAAAATTAAATGAAAAATTCACCAAGGAGTTTGAAAACTTAGCTAACAAAATCCTAGACGAAAAAAGCATCAAATTCACGGACCAAAACAAAAAAAATATCGAGCAAATTCTGAGTCCGCTACAGGAGAAAATTACAAGCTTTGAAAAACGTGTAGAAGACACCCACAAAGATACTATAGACCGACAAAGTTCGTTGAGAGAACAAATATTAGGACTCAAAGAACTGAACCAGCAAATGAGTAAGGAAACTAGCAATCTTACCAAAGCGCTCAAAGGGGATTCAAAAATGCGGGGTAATTGGGGGGAATTAGTACTGGAAAGAGTTCTTGAAAAATCTGGTTTAGTAAAAGGCTCTGAGTATGAGGTGCAACAAACCATTAAGACAGAAGATGGAAAAACCTTGTTTCCTGATGTGGTTATTAACCTTCCTGGCGGCAAGAAAATGGTGATTGACTCTAAGGTATCCTTGAATGCCTACGAACGATTTATCAATGAAGAAGATGAAGAAATGCAACAGCGCTATTTGAAAGACCACGTCGCGTCTCTGAAAAAGCATGTAGCAGATCTTTCTGGAAAGAACTATCATGATTACCATATAGACAGTCCAGATTTTGTTCTCCTTTTTATACCTATCGAACCAGCTTTTGCGATGGCCCTTAATTATGACGGTAGCTTGTACAGTGAGGCATTTGATAAAAACATAGTCATCGTCACGCCTACGACGCTACTGGCAACCTTACGAACTATTGATACAATGTGGCAAAATGAAAAACAGCAAAAAAATGCACTGGATATAGCCACCGCAGCTGGAGCTTTATACGATAAATTTGTAGGCCTAACAGAAGACCTCATCAAAGTAGGGACACAAATGGATACGGTTCAAAAAACCTATAAATCTAGTATGAATAAGCTTACAGAAGGTTCTGGAAACTTAGTAGGTAAAATTGAGCGATTAAAGATACTAGGTGCTAAAACGAATAAATCTCTCAATGAAAAGCTTGTTTATCGAGCTATAGAAAGTGATCCTGACGTTTTAGATGCGAGTGATGAAGATCCTCTTTTAAATTAAAATAGTACCTAAAAATGTAATAATACTGATTATTACCTAAATATGTAATATATTTGATTATTACCTAAATATGTAATATGGAAATCATCTTATCAGGAGATATCGTTAACTCTACAAACGTAAAGCCACAGGTATACTTGTCCATTTTAGAAAAATGGATCATAAAACATTCAAAAGATCAACAGTATAGTATTTATCGAGGCGATAGCTTTCAACTCGTAGTAGCTCAACCAGCAAAAGCATTAAGTGTGATTATCGAATTAAAATCAGCGCTTAAAAGAATAAAAACACTAGACGTAAAACTTGCGATAGGCTTGGGCGGTATAGACTTTAAAAATGCCATCACTTCTAAATCTAATGGAACGGCGTTTATAAGATCTGGACGTGCATTAGATGCTATAGAAAATAAAAAACAGAATATCATTTTATCTAGCGATCACCCATTAGATACTTATATGAACAGTAATTTAAAACTAGCGGGGATATTAATGGACTCCTGGAGCATTAATAGTGCAGAAACCGTTTATGAAGCCCTTATAAATCCTAAAGTAAACCAAACCCAACTAGGGCAACTATTAGGAATCAAACAGGCTACAGCAAGCAGAAGACTAGAAAGAGCCTACTGGACAGAAATTCAAGAATTGATACTGTTATTTGAACAATTCTATAAAGATGTGAGCCATGGAGCTATTGATTAAACTTTTAATAGTGCATTTTCTAGGAGACTTTGTTTTACAGACGGACAATTTTACAAAGAAGAAAGAAAAACTCAAGCTTCGCTCCTATCATCTTTATCTCCATGCAGGGATTCATGGAATCGCATCTTGGTTGCTTTTATGGGATTTGAGCTATTGGTATGTGGCACTTATTATTTTAGTCTCACATTTGATCATAGATACTGGCAAACTTTATTTTACTACTAAGAAAAACAATCGCTGGTTATTTGCTTTAGACCAACTGGCTCATATTTTAGTCATTCTAGCGCTTGCAGTTTATACTTCATTAATAGATTTTTATGTAAGTGGTAGGTTCATAGAACTGCTGTGGCCCTTGCTACTATGTGTCCTTTTCTTAACCAATCCTGTCGGGATTATGTTAAAGATATTTTTTACAAGATGGACATTATCTGATGATGAAACTGGAATCTATGGATTGCAAAATGCAGGGAAATGGATAGGGATGTTAGAAAGATTATTGATATTTCTCTTTATTATTACCGATAATTTTGGAGCTGTAGGTTTATTATTGACCGCCAAATCTGTTTTTAGATTTGGTGACTTAAGCAAAGCAAAAAATATGAAGTTAACCGAGTACGTATTGATAGGTACATTGCTTAGCTTTGGCATTGCAATTCTAGTTGGACTCGTTTTTAAAAACTATGTGTTGTAAAAATATTTTAGGAATTATGTAGAACTTACGCACGAAGAAAAATTTAGCTCTTTCTTCTTTTGAGGTAAAACAAAAGCCTTTATACTACCGGCTATTAAAAAAGACAACCTTTATTTTAATAAGAATTACTGATGCTAGTGATGTATTTTCCTAACGACTACGCTCCTTATAAAAATTTTCGGAGCATATATCTAACACACTTAATTATAATTGTTTTATGAATGAAAAATTCAAATCACCAGAACAATCTAGAGTGATGCTATCGCTACTGATGTTACCATCGCATGCTAACTTTTCAGGTAAAATCCACGGAGGCTATGTATTATCGCTTATCGATCAAATTGCATTTGCTTGTGCCTCAAAGCACAGTGGCGTTTACTGTGTAACTGCCAGTGTAGATGTCGTAGATTTTAAAGCTCCGATAGAAGTAGGAGAAATGCTAACTCTAAAAGCCACTGTCAATTACGTAGGCACCTCTTCTATTGTTGTAGGAATACGGGTAGATGCCGAAAACATTCAAACAGGCGAATCTAAGCATTGCAACTCTTCCTTTCTTACTATGGTTGCAAAAGATAATCATGGGAAAACAGTTCCAGTTCCAGGACTTAAAATAAGTAACGAAACCGACGTACGCAGATTTGCTAGAGCCATAAAAAGGAAAGAGATCAAAAATAAGAGTGCAAAAGAAATTGCTGAAGCAAACTTCTCTGATGTTAGTTATAAGGTAGAATTAAAAAAATATAACGTAGAGATCAATCTTTAAAAAACACGTACCAGATTAAATCCAAAATAGAACCTACCTTTTGTCCAATCGCCTGCTGCTTGACTCAAAAAACCATTGGTTAACATGGGCTGCGCATTTGTAAAATGCATCTGAAAAACATGGCCGCCAGTTTCTAAATCAACACCAACACTTAGCGGGTTCACAAACGGACTTTCATTTGCTCTATTTAAATGAGCACCGTAATCTGCATTGATACTCCATCTGTTGGTTAATTTATAACGAGCCCCTAATCCCATAGCAAACTGTGTATTATCTTGTGGATCAAAAGGCACAAAGTTTTGATGAAACAAGGTAGGACTCAATTGTGCCGAGAATCTTTTAGATACTTTTCTGGCAATAATAAATTGTGCCGTATAGCCCAGTCGATCTACAAATTCCAGTTTTGGATAAATAACTCTATCTAATTCGGTATTTGTGTCCAAAGCAGTGAATAAAGCTATAGAAAAAGGAAAGCCTTCTCGTACTTGTTGTTTTAACTTAAATTTTGTGGCGAGCTGATAAGTTTTATTAAAACCTGTCCGACTGGCTTCTATGTGCATCCATTCTGTAAGTCCGTAGACGAATTGGAATCTAGTAACCGCATTGTCCATGCCAAAGAGATCATCAATACCATTTTCTACACTGCCAAAACGATGAGATATTACCATTTGAAACTCCTTTGGAGCTACTAATTTTGTAGTCTCAAAATTGACCACTTTTAATGATTTCCACGTAGCGATAACTGTCTTATCTTCCTCTTGATCAAAGCCTTCTAATAAGTCTTCTTGAGCCGAAGCGCAAAAAATAATAAATAAATAAATAAATAACGCTGATAAATATTTCATAATTTCAAAAAAGAGAAAGCCGCCCATAATTCAATATAGCGGCTTTGGTTATTTTTTTTACTTTTTAATGAATTTCTGTATTGAAATTTTATGATCCACAATCACCTGACTGATATAAATTCCCGTAGATAGAGAAGCCACATCAATTTGGGTTTGTCTTTCTATGCTGCGTCGAAGAACTGGCTGCCCATTCATGTTATAGATCACCAACTGTGCTTTATCTGAATTTGCAAGTTCAATAGTCACCTCATTTATAGCATGGGTAGGAAATAATTGAAAAGAACTGATGAGTTCCTCATTATTAGTCAAAATCGCAGAAGACTGTCCACTCACCATTTGATCGCCACCATTGCCATTAGCATTATTTGCTTGAAGAGTTGCGTAGTAAAATGTGACAGGTCCAAGGTTAGAGGCTGGTGCGGTCCAAGAAAGATCCCAATTATTGCTGCTAGTTCCTGAAGAATTATGAGTCAATCCATTAGTATCAGTACGTAATTGAGTACTTGTACCTGCTGTCCATGTTCCTATCTTAGCTCCACCTGCAACTTCTGCAGTGATGTTAAAACCAAATTTAGATACGTTAGAACCGTTGATTCCTAAATTAATACTGTAGGTTTGACCCGCTGTGTAAGCGGTAGGCATATTTGTTAATGCTGGAGTACCTCCATGATTTGATCCTGTCGCATGACAATTGGTGCAAGTACTTCCACCATCACCTGGCGAACCTGAAAAATTTCCTGTTTGACCACCAGAAAAACTAACCAAACATAAAAGTCCTATAGGAATAGCTGTTAGAATGCTGTAAAATGAGTAATTTTTTTTCATAATGTTTATGTTTTAATTAGGTGAATTTATAAATATGGCTTGATCTACTTTAACTTCTTGTAATAAGTCATCATAGCCTAAGCAACGGCCTTTGATAGTGTAAGGTTGATTTATTTCTGTATCATGAGCATTGGATAATTCAATAAACACCTGACCATTTAAAGTTATAGATGTTGTTTTTACATCAGTGGCAATTCCTGAAACTTCAATCACTTGATCTAAAGCCCGCACATCATTAGAAGCATCATCATCTGTCAAAAGAGCTGTAAGTTCTGATGTCGTAAATGATGAAGTCGCATCACTAGATGCTATGTCTCTATGGTCTTGGTACACAAAATTATACCCTAGAAACCCCATAATGACAATAATAAAAAAAACTAAAAGTATCTTTTTTTTCATTTGTTATATCAATTATACATATAATTTACAATATATTCCTAACAGAATCATATATTTATAGCAAAGAATACCGAAATGAAACACCTTTTGTTTTACCTTACGATAGTTTTAACACTTATCTCTTGTACAAACACAAGCCCCGAGGACCTTGAAGATGGTACACCCATAACGGGATCCGTTAAATATGGTGCCGATATTTTTCCAATTGTAGAAAGTCAGTGTTTGTCCTGTCATAATGATAATTTTGCTTCCGGAAATAATAGTTACAGCAGTTATGCTCAATTTAGAGTTGCCACAGAAAACGGCAATGTTATTGACAGAATCACAAGAAATGTAGGAGATCAATTACTCATGCCCCAAGGCAACCAACTTCCACAAAACAGTATCAATCTTATCTTGCAATGGCAAACGGATGGATACCTAGAAAATTAACCCAATATGAAATGTTTATTCCCTTTTCTGGTGCTCATAACAGTTTTACATACACATGCACAAAAACATGTGACTAAAACGGGAACCATAAGTTTTGAAGGTTCTGTGGAAACCTTTCAACCCATTAAGGCTACTAATGAAAGTACTACCGTAGTATTAGATAATAAAGGCAATCTTGCAGCGCTGGTCTTGATAAAAGGCTTTCGTTTTCCTGTCGCATTAATGCAAGAACATTTTAATGAAAATTATATGGAAAGTGATGACTTTCCTAATGCTACGCTCAGAGGCAAGTTTGCCAATTACGACACTTTTGTGTCTGATGGTTCTACTCAAACATTACAATTCATAGGAACACTTGAAATGCACGGCATTAAAAAAGAGTTAGAAATCCCCATAGAACTCACCTATACGGCAGCAGGATATAAACTGCTTGCTGAATTTAAACTCAACCCGAGCGATTATAACATTGATATTCCTTCTATAGTCAGTAAAAAAATAGCTGATAAAATTACAGTCGTTGTAAAGGCTGTTATGACCGAATAATAAAAATTACAACCTCATATAGTTGGTAAATTAGGAATACTTTTCTCTTTAATAACACCTATCTTTTTATTTTTAAATTGAAATAACCATAGGCTAAGCCTAAAATCAAATTCAGCTGAATTTTATTATTACGAAGTAGGTTATATGCTTCAAAAAACAACCAATGACGCGCTTTCCGATTCTCTTTTATCCATAACTTAGAACTTTTCAATAAAGCTGTAACTATTACCTCCTAAAAAGTCAAAATAGAATAGGGTAAAAGGAATCCTTTATAATCTTAAAACAAGATATAAACTTTCAATGCTCCATTTCCCATGGCACTCAATCTATAAACCATAGATTTACCATCTGATCCTCAAGTCACAAATCGCTCTTCTTATATCGTATTGGCAATCCTGATTGTAAATGATTCTTCTACGGAGGTTACCAATACTCTTCCTCTGGTAATAAAAGTGATTTCTTTACCTTTTGGAAAAATTTCTATTTTTTTTACACCGCCAATGATCGAAATAAATTTCTCGCTGTTGCTTATTTGTTGTGTAGTAATATCTACCACAAGTTTTTTAGGCTCTTGACCTTCTTTCATGGTACCTAACTTTCCATCAAGACTAAAACAAAGTGTTCCCTTTTCAAAAGATAAAAAACGCACTGGACACTACTTAACGGAAGTTAATTGGCTTGTATTAGAGCCGTCTAAATTTGATTTATGAACGTTAAACGTACCACTCTGTTCACTTAAATAATATAAGGAAATTTGATCCGTAGGAAAACAGGCAGTTTGTCTTCTCCTTTAAAAATAGTGATCATTTTATGCGTATCTGTAGCAACTTCAGAGTTCCAAATATCTCTTGTATGCTTTTTTGATGTTGCTTGCGCCAATTATCTTCATCTCCTTTTTTATAGTGGTATAAAATCGTCTTGCCATCTATACGTACCTTGAGAAATTCTGCGAGAATAGTAAATACTTGATCTACTCATCCACCAGCAACGAGCACATGGTACACTTCTAGCTGTGATCCTGGAGAAAACTGTCTGTGGTTAACCTCATCCATACGCACAACTCCAAAAAGCATTTTTTATCATCCTGTGTAAATGCAAACAGCACCTGCGATTGCATTTATGACATTCCCACCAAAATTTCTATAACGGTTAGAGGCAAAAGCAATTTACTTTCCGTATTTACTCCAAACGGCATGATAATCGTGAGCTTCATGAAAGGTTAATGGTTGTATACCTACCCCTTCAAAAGAGACTTTATACAAATCACCTTTAAACGTAAAGACCATAGTTTGCACCATCTGGTGATATGGTATTGTGAAGCAGCTATCCTACCTCTTGTTGTTCGTGAATACTAACACCTATTAGGAGCAATACCCTAGTAAAAAGAAATTTTATAAGTGAATTTTGGGTTAAGCAAAATCTTATTATTTGATATAAGAGATGGTCATAATTCACAACAGATCCGGTTAAATATAATTTTTTAATTAAACATAAATGTGTCTATGTGCTGCTTTCGCGAAAGCAGAATAATTAAAGTATTTTGTTCTTTAAATTAATACCTAAAATACGGTCTTTAAAGAATCCTGTTCTTTTATGAGACTACTGCCTTATATAATACACGAAGCGATGATGATTCTCTTTCTATCAGAAGATGAAGTAAGTTCTCCTTCATCCATACTTTGAGGAGCATCCTAGTGGTGTCCTTTGCTTTTGTAATTCCCAATGATATCATTAATGCTCCTGCTGCAGATATTTCATATAAATGTAACTCCTTTAGCTTTAAAGTCTAGAACGACTACCTTTGCAGTATCATTAAACTATTATGGCTAAGCAAGGAAAAGAAAAGAATACCAGAAATAAGAATAAGCATACGGAGCTTATAGAACGTATTAAAAACAAAAAACGCAGCAAAAAAGAATTGCGTACAGAGCGGTTAAAGGCGATTACTAAAGCGGCTCAAGAAGCTGCGAGTAAAGAAATTTTATAACGAATTGAATACGTAGGTTACATTTGTTTAAATAGCTCAAAGTGATCCATAAAGAACAGTATTCTACTCAACTTTTACATAGACTTTAATTCAAAAACTGCATGTCATTTTAAAGTATGCGCTGCTATTTATGTATTTTTTATTTTCTTCATATCGGTTGCTCCATATTAATTCAATAATTTAACCGATCAAGCATCACAAGTAAAAGAAACTCCTGCACCTATATTACATATTTTTTTTTACGAAACGACATCCAAAAGATTCATTACAAAAAGTATTGATTTTTGTTTACAGCGGCAATTGAAACAGTGGTCGCAAGGAAATTTACAATCACGTAGCTCGAAATTTTGTACGCAATGGAGTTACAGTCGTACAAACTGATTATACTAAAAGTCTTGTATCAAGCTATAAAGAAATGGCAGAGCAAATTGCACAATCCATAAAGTGAATACAAAAAATATTGCAACATATAATGGAGATCCTGATCAAATCTACGTGACTGGACATAGTGCTGGCGCACATTTAGGAGCGCTTGCTATTATGAATAAAGAATACCATATACCCACTAATACCCTAAAAGGTATTATTTTAAACGTTGTCGTAGGACTAGACATCTACTCGTATTTATTAAAAAACAAAACCACTAAAAAAACAATTACCACAATATACGGACGTTGGATCCAGAAAATTGGAAAGCCGCTTCTCCCTATTACTCTATTGATGAAGAAACGCCCAAAATAAAAATCTATACAGGAACGACAACCTAGGCATCTATTATAGCTGGTAATAAGAAATTTGCTCTAAAGCTTCAAAGATATCAGCCCAATGCTCACATAGAGTTTCTAAACAAAAAACATGTTCCAATGGTCACTCAACTCTTTTTTCCATAGAATGATCTCCTAGAAGAAATTGTGGCATTTATGAAAAAAGGATAGGAGGCCTTTACATTGTCTGCCCTACAGTGCACCATACCTATTTCACATCAAATTATTTTGTCTAAATTGTTTTTGTTTTACTCATCTTTATCTTAAAAAACAATTTGCATTAATATTTCGGCCGCTGAGATATCTGTTCCTTGAGCAAAATCTGTCTTGCTATAAGAAGCTTGTAACTTTAAGTTATTTGCTCTAAAATATTTAGTAAATCCTATCGAATAACTATTTGCGTCAAGTAAGATAGAATTAAGATTATTTTCAAATTCTGGAGTGGTTTGCTCGTATCTTAGATCAAGACTGTAACCACTTTTAGTAACATAACCCGTTTGAAGGCTGTAACTGCTTCCTAATACTAGAAAATTACTTACTTGTGATGGTACGAGTAAATTTGCTCCGGCAGTGTCTAAAAAGGCCAGTTCTATACCTCTTGCACTTGCGTTTACATACTCCCCTAAAAAGGAGAATCCTTTATATTTCAATAACAAATCCAAGTATTGTTGTGAGTAATCTGGAAGATTTTCAATACCATTTGCATCAAAAAACAAAAAATCTCCATGTCTTTCGCCATTTGGACCACTAGCACCGTTGTTATAACTTATTGCTCCACCCAATAACATTTTAAGTTGGCTCTCATGAGCAAGATCTGCTGTGTACCTATCGTTTCCTTTTTTAAAGGCACCCAATGGATAAATATCTAAACGTGCTCCGTATTTAACACCCCCTTTATCTGTATCTCTAGAGTCTGAACCGAAGGAGTTTCTTCCATCTCCTGAAGTAATAGCGACTGCTGGTGAAATTATAAATTCAGTTCCAAATGATCCTTCTACAAAAAGCCCAAATTCTCTACCCGTTTCACTGAATAACTGACTTAATCTACTGCGGTCTGTAAATTGTAATCTGTCTTCTCTATAAATCATCTCCCGATTGTTCAAGAAGGTTTGTTTTTGTCCTGCGCTAATAGTAATGTTTTCTGTGGGGTGATATGCCACCCAAGCATCTAACAAAGGCTGGTTAAAGCTAAAATCTGATTGAAGCAAAAAGCTTACTTTTTCTTCTAAGGCTTTTCCACTTATGATAAGATAAGTGCGCTTTGAGTTAAAGAAAAAGTCTGCGTCAGCTTCTGATAATTTTTCAAAGCTCGCACTAGGTTGAATAAAACCACCTATATTAAACAGGTAGTTTCCTTCATTAAAAGAAAACTGCAATCCTTCTCCTAGGTTAAAGTCTGCTTGATTAGGCGCTTGTTCTTCCTCCTGTGACCAAAGTATAGCGGTTGCACCTACTATTAATAAACAGGATAAGTATGTTTTTAATGACTTCATTTTAAATTGTTTTAGGTAATCTATAAATTGGTAATTCTTCATTTAAACTCGTTTCTAATACTCCAAAACTCACAAAGCTATTAGGAGCTTCTGGTTCCAGTACTTCAGCAAGTAATGGTGCGTTTTTTTGATTTGTATAAATGATAAATGTTCCTTTAGAAAAAGCAATACTTTTATTTTCCAAGCTTGTTTTTACCGTCTGGAGCTTCATTTTTTCGTAGCGTGCTGTAGCTCTATCATATTCAATTATTTTGAATGCCTCCACTTTATAGCTGGTTTCTTGTTCTAGTTGTTCAACTTGTATCCCCAGTGTTTGAAGCTTTTCTATCATCTCAATTTGTCCTTTGTGAATCAGATAAGCTGCTGGTGCTGATCTGGTCAATTGAGCTTGCATTTGACTCGCATCCCTTATAGTAACGTCTAGGTCTATGAGTTCTTTTGTATCAATATCAATAAATTGCAATTGATCTTTATACACCGTTCTTAAGCTTGTTACTGTTAAGCTATCCTGTGAAATCTGTGCTACCTGTATCGCTCTTTTTACAACTGATACATGATGATAAGCTGTTGTTAAATAAGACATGCCAACTATATAAGTAGTAGCTATCCTGCGCTTAAATGAAGTTCTATTGAGCTTAGACCCTCTTACTTCAATCAGTGAAGAAATCGCATTAGTAAGCGCATAAGATGTGGCACTGGAACGGGCACTATTAGACCCTTGGTTGAAATGTATCGCTCCTCTAAACTTATTAGATGATACGTAATCATGATGTCGCAAACCATGAGCATCCAGTGCCATCTCTGTATGACCAGAAAATAAAGAATCTGTAAGGGTTCGCATATTTTGAGGTACGTTAAGATTTCCTGATTTCAATAACATCACGTCATAAGAGCTCATGACACCGAAAGAACTGAGTTTAGAAAAGTCCTTTCTAAAAGCATTGTACTCATGAAAATCAATGGCTACCTCTGCCTTATAATCTGAAAAGGTTTTCTTAAGGAACACACTTTCTGGAGCCATTAATTTAGTTTGATCTCTATTGAGATCCAAACCATTTGCAGCGTATCTATCTTGCTTTAAGTACCCGTCAATGTTTGCCATAGGCACTGCGGCTATCTCTAGTCGCTCTAAAAGGTATTCGTGTTTTGGGTTGTTGACGAGCTCCTGTAAAAGATATAAAAGACCCTCTGTACTAGCAGGTTCATTACCGTGCAGTCCACCTTGCATCCATACTTTTATTTTCTCTCCAGTAGTCTTTTTATTTAAAAGGTGAATTAATGGGACTTGATATCCTTTCTGAGACACACCAATGTAACTTAGTTCCACCATATTTGGCTTTACTTTTTGCAATTTTTCTAAAAAACCAATAAGCTCTTCATAATCTGTAAATCCGTCTTCTTTCTGTAAGGCTGGAGTTACGTCCTTAATGGTATCTGCATCTTGAAAATATCGTTCTGTTATCTTTTTAGACTGTGGATTAGATTGCGCTAATGTTACCAACGATAGAAGCAAGAAACCAGTTAAAAGGAGTATCATCTTCATATTTAAAAGGCTAAGGTTAATTGAACCCGACCTATCCACTCATTTCCATCAATGGGATTGCTTTGGAAATCATTAATCATATCGCCCTCTACATAGGTTAACGAAGTTTGGATTTTCGCACCATAATTACGGCTCAAATATTTACTGATTCCGATCGTGTAATAATTGGGCCTGCTATAAAAAGTAGCGTTATTTAAAAAAGAATTGTCATCTGGATTGAGGCGTGTATACCTGCCATCTAATGATATTCCATTTTTAAACAGATAACCTGCTTGAATGTTATAACCATTCCCTAACATCATTCTTCCTTTGACAAAATTTTGTACATCTTGCATTCCTGCTACATCAAAATTAGTAGATGTAGAGCCGTCATTGCGAACTCTTTGTGTAATATCATCTGGAACCGTTGCTGTTGCTCCTACATACTCTCCCAATACAGAAAAACCTTTGTATTTGAACAAAAAGTCGATTCCGTACTTGGTATAATCCGGAAGTGATTCCTCATCAGTATCATTTAAGTAAAGTATAGCGCCGCTATTGCGACCTCTTCTACTACTCATTCCATTATTATAACTATAGTTGACCCCTATTACTAATTTAGGTGTTTGTTCTCTAACAACATCTGCCTGTCTAAATTGGCCGAAATTTGTGAATAATCCAAAAGGTAAAAAGTCTACTCTACCACCTACTTTTAGTCCACCAAAATCTCTCCCAAAAGCATTTAATCCATCTCCATTTGTCAACACAAAATAGGGTTTTAAACGAGATATGTTTCCTGTTTTGAAATTTCCTTGAGCAAATAGACCAAATTCCCGAATCGATGCAAATGCCGATGTTAACCTGCTGCGCTCCACTAATTGCAAGGCATTAGAGTTTATAAACAACTCTCGATTATCCGTATAAGTCGCTCGCTGACCGAAGGCTACATTGATTCTTTTCGTAACGTCATAAGAAACATAAGCATCGAGCAGGTAGTTAGATTCAGTGTCATCACCAGCCTCTGATGAACCACTTAAATCTATTTGGAATCTATATTTAAAACGTTCATTACTAGAGCTTCCATCAAACCTTAATCGAGCGCGTCGCAAACGAAATCTGTTTAAGGAACCAAATTCATTATCTGAAGTATATTGCTTTACTTCCATCCCTGGTTGTAAATAACCTCTAATATTGAAATTGCTACCATTATCTGTTTGAAATCGAAGACCTTCTCCAAATTCATAGGAATTGAGTTGAACTTCTTGAGCTCGAACCTGAGAAATCAGGATCCAAATACAGGGAATTAATATTAGTTTTAAAATCTTCATATAACTTTGATATTTTCTACGATTCAAAATTTCCAGTAATTATAATTTTGCCGTTATTCATCATTTGTTTTCCTCTTGCAAATACATCTGTAAGCACCAAATTATTATCAAATGCACAGAAATCTGCATCACTTCCTACGGCGGTGTTTCCTTTATGCTTAAGACCTAGGTTCTTTGCTGGGCTTGAGGTAATTAATTTAAAAGCCTCTTCAATAGGAATACCGCCAAGTTGAATCAACTGCACTACTTGATCTAGATTTGCTTCTATAGGTGCGATTCTATCTCTCACAAAATTACCTTGATCATCTGTAACCGTTAGTCCAGCATGTCCATCGGTACTAAAAGTCATCAAATCCATAGAAACTCCTTGTTCTAGAGCATAGAGTACCGACTTATATGGTTCTGTATATTTAGATGCTCCTGTGGTTATATCTATGCTTCCTCCTATTTTTGCGAAAGCGATAGCCTGATCAAAAAGCTCTTTAGTACGTCCTACATGTGTTGGAGAAATATATTCTATTGGAAATTGATATTTCTCTACAAGCTCAAACAGTATATCCATTTTTGTATCTAGATTTCCTAAATGCACATGAAGTATGCCTTTTTTATTTGCTGTAAATCCACCAACACGAATTTGTCTCAATTTACGAAGCAATTCTAACGCCGTGGGATACGAAGATCTTATGTCACTTATAGCCACTTTACAACCCAGCATTTGATCTATAAAAATCATATCACTCTGGATGCTCTCTGTAATGGTCAAGCTGTCCACTCCATAATAACCACAAAACATATACGCTGTAACACCTTCTTGTTCTAAGGACCTTACTTTACTGTATAGAGATCTGATGTTGCGAGTGGTACCATCAGTTCCTAAAAGTCCAACTACTGTTGTTGTACCACAGGAAATTAACTCGCTTAAACTTACTTCTGGAGTCATGGAAGCAAATCCATTTTTTCCTCCTGCACCAGTGACGTGCATGTGCTGGTCAATAAGTCCTGGAGTAAGAGTTTTACCTTGTGCATCCCATACTTTTGCATCGCTTTCGTATTTAGAAAGGTCAGATGCAATGGCTACTATTTTCTCACCTGCAATAAGAATGTCCTTATTTCCTAAATGTTGTGGTGCATAGACGTTGGCATTTTTTATGAGTTTGAGCATCATTATAAAAAGAGTAAAATAAGCATTAATAATAAGGCAACGGTAAGCGGGATTAAGTTGCGTTTTACGATGGCAAGTGTAGAGACACCTGCAATCTCTGAAACCGCGATAATAACGCCTGCTACGGGAGATACGGTACGTCCCATAGAGGCAGAAAGCTGCATGGGCAAAATCATTTTTATAGGATCAATTCCTAATTGGAGCCCTATTTTAGGAACTAATGGGCCAAAAGCAAAAAAGGAAGCGTTTCCACTGCCCATAAGCATAGAAGCTAGAAATATCATAACAGACATAACTATGATCACTCCTACAGCACTAAATCCCAAGGTTTGAACCAGACTTAATAAGCCTTCGATAAAACCAAGACTAATAAGTCCTTTCGCAAAAATATCTGCCGCTATTATGAGCGTTACAACGGTTTTGAAAATATTTCCCATTCCGTTCCAAAATACATTTAAAGATTCAAAGACTTTCTTAATGCTTCTTTTCCTAATCCATTCAAACACTAATGCTATAAACAGACTGATAAACATGGCTGTAGTAGTGTCTAAAATTATAGGAGTTCCAAAAATATTGAAAAGTGACGAAAAAGCTAAAAGTAATAGTATAGGTAATACGGGAATAAAAGCATAAATCAATGGTGCTTTTACTGCCATTTCTTCTTCATCAATAGGCTCTTTAAACTTCAAATCTTTATCTCGCTTGTCATAATATCTGTTCACAAAATAATAAGTAACCATCATAGATAAAGTTAGCGGCAACACTAATAACACTTGATGATTTACAAAAAATGAAGCTGCATCCATCCCTAGAATACTTACCGCACTAGCTGTTATGGCAGATGCTGGACCTATTCCAAAAGCTGTACAACCCGTGATTACGGAGGCAGCAGATATTCTGCTGACTCCTAAATTAATAAGAATAGGAAATAAAGATGCCATTAATAATAATCCCAAACCAGCTGCCGAAGGAATGGCTACAAATAGGGTTTGCCCGATTGGTATTACTAAGGATGCTGCGAGATAGGGTCTTTTTTTTAAAAGCTTGAGAGGTTTAAGCGCTACGTATACCAATGCCTTTGAAGCACCTATATGGTCTGAATAAGCTACAAAGCCTCCTATAGACATGATCATAAGACCTACTCCTGCATTCGTTTTTGCAAATGACTCTTTTACATATCGAAATAAATCGAAAATCGAAAACCCCGTAGGTTTTAGTAGCAAAGGCATATCTAAATTCAGTAAAAAAGCAATAATGAGCATAGATAACCCCGAAACTAACAACACAGCATGTGGGTAGAATTTCTTAAGGAGTAATACAGCTGTTATTGCTATACATATTAGTGATAAGATAGGACCTAAATTGCTCATGCTATTTATGCTTAGAAAGATGTTCCGTCCAATTTAGTGCCTGGAGAAAAGAGGGTGCCATTAGTAGCAATGATGGTCGAGTGTTGAACAAAACTACCTGTCAAATCAGGATCTCTCGTATAAGACTCGTCTGGATTATTAGACAATGGAGAAATATCAAATGTGAGAATGGTATTTCCCGCAGCGTCTTGTAAAGTTATCAAATCACCAGCATTACTTAAATTTAGAGTTCCTCCAGAAGCTGTTTGTGTTACCGAACCACCAAAAGAGCCTGTTGGAATTCCTCCACCAAATAGCACAATGGCGGTATTAACCGGTACGATTGTCCCCGCAGGAAAAGTATGTCTCGGTGAACCGTTGAGCAAGGCATCTGCATCAAATACCATATAGCCGCTAATATCAAGTACCGCTCCTGAATTAAAAAATTCTACAAACTCGTCATCAGTGGCATCTCTGGTACCATCTCCGTTTGCATCACCTGCAATACCTGATGCTGGATCATAGGAAACTTCATTAATAATAAATCCTAAAAATGGACAGCCATTATTAGCGGGATCACCAGCTACTTGTGGGCAATCATCGTTTGCATCTAAAACCCCATCACCATCGGTGTCTGAATCATCATCTAAAATAGATATAGAAATCTCTGTATTTGAAAATAAGAGTACATTTTGAGCATCAGCAACACGTATAATAAGTGTTTCAATACCTTCAACACTGGTGTCCTGAATACCAGTTATGGTAACGCTACCTGAATTATCTCCTGCGTTAATTACTATTTCTAAAGCACTAATACTATAATCTGCCGTTGGTGTAGAAGTACCTGAAATAGATAAAGGAACAATAATTTGTTGAGTAGCCGCAGCATTTAAATTAGCCGTTAACGTAATAAGACCATTATTTTCATTTAAACTAATGTCACTTGCCTCTAATTCTAGAGCTGGTAGAATGTCATCTGTATCACAGGAAATGACACTTATGAAAACAAACAAAGCTACTGTGTTTTTTAGAAAAGAATAATATCTCATTGATAAACGTTTTTAGAGGTTATAAAAAAGCACTTTAATGTAAAATTAAAGTGCTTTTCCTATTTTGAAAGTAATTTACTTAATAATAAGTTTTTTACGAACCGAAGATTTGTTTTGAGTAATTTTTAATATATACATTCCAGAATTCAAGTCAGAAACATCTAATGGTTGATTATTACTTAAATTCAGATTTCTAATTTGTTTTCCTAAAATATCAAATACAACAATATGAAATGATTGATTGTTACTGCTTTCTATAAAAACATGACTATCAGTAACAGGGTTTGGGTACAATCTAAAGTTGGTAGTTTCCAATTGAGTTGAAGACAAAGTGAAATCGTTAGTAGCTCCTGGAGTTCCATTATCTCCATCACCAAAAGGAGAACTAGCAAGACCCCAATTAGAACCTACATCGTTACCTGTACCCGTATATTCTGTTGCCGCTAATTCCATACTAAAACCGGCACTATCTGGCCATGGTGAAGCTCCTGTATATTCAACTCTATCAATTTCAGTAGTTCCACAAGAAATTATAATTTCATCATCGCCATTTGAAAGGGTATAAACAGTCCATGCATAATCCACCGGAGCTCCTCCATTAATAGTCATGTCTGTACTTCGCCCTAAAACTAAATAACCGTTTGCAGGAACAACAGTTGTTCCTCCTGAAGAAACTATGGTATGTGTATTTGTTCCTAAATCAGTGAGGTTCCATCCGTCCATGTCAATTGCTGCGCTTGTAGTGTTATAAACCTCAAACCATTCTCCAACAGTATCGCTAACTGCTCCTGCATCTTGAAGAATTTCCGTAATAATAATATCGCCTGGATTTGCGCAAACGGCAGGAATACATACAGGGCTTGTTATCGTTCTCATTAAAGAACAAATACCTCCACCAGCTGTATCATCTACAGTTATAATTACATCTGTACCTTCTGTGATTCCTGACACCGTAATGATACCCGTTGCCATCATAGAAGGATTGTCACCACTAACAACTCCAGAATCTGCCGTCACTATATATGTAGTTGCAACGTTTCCACCAGAAAAATCTAGGGTAACCGTATACGTGTCATCTGTCATACCAGCGCCTGTAGAGTCGCAAATTGCACTGTCCGAATTTAGAGTTAAAAGACAAGGCGGAGCGCAAGCATCGTTTGCTGCTCCGGGAGTTCCTAAATTATTATTTACTGCGTCATAAACAGATGTTGCTTCACACCAGTTACTACCCGTATCGTTAGCTCCACTTGTTAAACTAGCTGAGTTTAGAGTCATACTCGCACCATTGGGATCAGGAAAATTTGTGCCACCATCATAATACACTTCGTCAATGATTGTTCCAGCAAATTCAAGTATCACTTCATCAGAGCCGTTAGACATTAAAAATGACATATCATAGACATAAGCATGCGTGATACCTCCATTAAATTCAAGATTTGCGGGGTCGGTTACTCCGCCACGACCTAAAGTTACATAACCACCTGCTGGAATAAGAACAGAATTTGTAATTGTTGCCGCATTTTGTGAGCTACCAGGTTCATCTCTAATAATCCATCCATTAAGATCGATTGAAGTAGCTGTTGTATTGTAAACTTCAAACCACTCACCAAAATCATCACTTATAGCAGTCGGGTTTTGCATAATTTCTGTAATAACAATATCACCGGGGCTTTGAGAAAAACTTAAGCAGGTAAAAAGTAAAAATAACAAGTAAATTTTTTTCATAGTTTTTTATTTAACTTCAAATTATAATCAAAACTAAATGAATTGTAAGAACTCTTTTAATACCAATTATCAAATTAGGAACATACCAATCATGAATTAAAACCCTAAATAACCTCAGACATACTTTTTATTTTACGCAACATAACTGCCGTCCTTACGGCTGCGTAACCTAAAATTAATCCCTGTTTTTTAGAATCTGTAATATAACATTTACTTAAAGAGAAAGCGGTAATATTACGCTCCTTTAATCTTTTTATGACGTCTTTTTCATGAGCTACACTAACTTCATTCTTAAAAAGAGCCACCACATGAAAGCTAGAAAATGATTTTGGTTTTATCATCATGGACGTGCAATGAATTTCAAATTCACGAATGAATAATTTATAGCGTTCTTGAGCAACTGCGATGCTCTTTTCAAGATGTTTATAAAGGTAATTGCGCTCTATAAATTGATTCATGACAATCTGAATAGAAGGTGATATAAATCTATGTGAATGTTCTTGAAGCGCTTCCACTACACCAATTAAATAATTAGGCACAATCATATACCCTAAACGTATAGATGGATGTAGCAATCTATTAAAAGTTCCCATGTATATGGTACGCGACTCATTGTCTAAACTAAAAATAGTGGGTATGGGGTTTGCTAAGTTTGCTACCTCATGCTCATAGTCATTTTCTATAATTAGGGCATTATGAGTAGAAGCCCATGTTAACAATTCTTGCCTGCGAGATAAACTCATCTTAACTCCAGTGGGATAATGATTAGATGGGGTTACATGAATTAACTTAGGGTTTTTATGTTCTGGTTTATCTAGTGTTGATAATTGAATACCTTCCTTATCGAGATTTGCTGGTATTAAATGAGCCTCACTACTTTTAAAAACAGAGTGGACATTGGGGAAAACTGGGTTTTCTAAAATCACAGCGTCACTTTTATTGATGAGCGTATTTGCTATGAGGTATAAGGATTGTAAAGAACCCGAAACGATCACTATTTGATCTGCTTGGCATTTTAAGTTTCTGCTCACATTAAGGTATTTACTAATGCTTTTTTTAAGTTCTCTTAGACCGGTAGAAGGAGCATATGATAATCCAGATGATTTTACATGCCTCCAGTAAGCATTCAGTAATTTCTTCCATTGATTTACTGGAAAAACATCTAAAGGTGGCAATCCTGGTCTAAAGGCTACATCATTGCCAGGCAATCTATTTATCAGGGAAATGTTTTTTAAATAGGATTGTCCCTTTTGAGATATCTCTGGATAATCAGAACTTTTAAAATCCTTTTTCTTAGGAAATTTATTTGGAGGTTCCAAACCGACAAAATTCACTCGGTTACCTGATCCTACCTTTGATAAAATAAGCTTTTCTAATAGTAAAAGCTCGTAAGATTTTAAAACTGTAGTACGTGAAAGCGCCATCGAAATTGATAAAATTCTCGTTGGAGGTAAAAGCCATTGGTCTGGAAGTTCTCTTTTACGAATACATCTTTTTATAGCCTTATACAA
>NZ_JBLIGN010000010.1:0-56704 GCF_047636915.1 Nonlabens sp.
TATTCATTAATTGCTTCGTTAGTTGGTGCAGAAATAACGATACCTCCATTTTTTAACACTAAAACTCTTTGACAAAGATTTTGTATTGCAGTCATATCATGACTTACAAAAAGTACCGTACGCCCAGCAATATTTGAAATATCTTGCATTTTTCCTATGGCCTTTTTTTGGAACTCAGCATCCCCTACAGCGAGTACCTCATCTACGACTAGAATGTCTGGTTCTAGAAAAGCAGCAACGGCAAAGCCTAATCGCACTCGCATCCCACTAGAATAACGTTTTACGGGGGTATCTATGTACATTTGGCAACCTGAGAACTCTATGATTTCATCAATCTTGCTAGAAATCTCTGTTTTATTCATTCCTAGAATCGCACCGTTGAGAAAGATATTTTCTCGCCCTGTAAGTTCTGGATGCATTCCTGTGCCTACTTCCAGCAAGCTAGCGATGCGACCTTTAGTCTTTATGCTTCCTGTCGTGGGGCTGGTGACCCTAGAGAGTATTTTAAGTAGTGTGGATTTACCCGCACCATTTTTACCTATAATACCCAATATCTCACCTCGTTTTACTTCAAAGTTAATATCTTGTAAAGCCCATACGTAGTCAGAACTAGCGGCAGCGCTGCGATCGTTTACGGCTCCTACTTTTAAATAAGGATCTTCTTTACCCCTTACTCGATGCCACAGCCTGTTTAAGTCGTGAGTTAAAGTTCCAGTACCTACTAGTCCTAGACGGTATTGCTTTGAAATGTTCTCTGCTTTTAATATGATATCACTCATGTGGCACTATTTTTAAAAGGACATACAGCTAATAAACCCTGTTGTATAAGAGAAATTTTTTGTAATGGAGCAAGCGCGCTGGGATGCTGCTGTATCAAAGAAATAGCATCTTTCTCGTTTATAGATCGATCTATTGGTACAGGATCATAAACTTCTAGATCTACCGATAAAAAATAATCATGGTACTTCACTCCATCACCAAAGATGCGATCTGAAAATTGAACCTGTACGGCAGGAATCCCATAGGCATGAGCGACAATAATTCCATGCAAAGAAGAGGATAAAATATGCTCACAGGCTAGAATTTGCTTTGTTGTCATCTCTATATCGTTGGTGTTAAAATCAATGATTTGAATGCTTGGGTGGTCTTTGTATAATTCTTTGACCAGTTCCAAATCATTGATATGAGGTATGATGCCTAATCTATATTCTTTATGAATTTCTGGATCAAAATAAAGCGGCAATAAGAGTGCTGGATCTCCATAGATTTCTGGACATTCATAGCCTAGTTCTAGGAGGCGCTTTCGCGAAAGCGGCCCTCTTACAGCCAAAAAAGTACCTCTTGCAATAGACTCTTCTTTAAAATTGATACCGCTGCCCCATACGATGCAATAGGTATTGATATGAGCAAGCACACTACCTATGGTCACATATAAGGGTTCCAACAAGTTTCTAAAATAAAACTTCTGAGCCCGCACCCAGCTTACCTTCTTTCTAGATATCTTCTCTACTACATACTTACCCAACAAGTCCCCATAGTTTTCTTGAGGCTTTTTTTGGATATAAATCTCGCTCCACCAGTATAATCTTATGACTTTTCCCATTATACGGTATCGATAAAGGTTTTTTCTGTACGGTTAAAGAAAATAAGACCTATAAAGAAAACAACCACACCTAATGCTAAGCCCATATGGATCCCAGGCCAGTACATTTCTAAACTATTAAACCATAGACTGCGATAACTCTCTATAATATGCGCTATGGGATTCCACTCTACAGCCCAATAATAGTCCTTGAGTCTGTCTCTTGCGACATCCATGGAGTACATGACTGCACTAAGGTACATCAATAGATTTAAACCAAAACCTACTAAAAGCGATACATCTCTATACTTAGTAGTAAAAGCAGACAGTATCATCCCTATACCCATAGCAAGTAAAATCACATTTAAAATAACAACCAGCAGCAAAGGCAAGTAGTAAGATGGTCTTACTTCCATACCGTGGTATGCATAATACCCGTAAAATACAACGAGAATTAAGAGTTGAATACTGTATTTGAGCAAGGCCGATAGCACCTTTGAGGCTGGCGAAATAAATCTAGGGAAATATACTTTCCCGAAAATTCCTGCATTGCTCTTAAAAGAGTTGCTAGTCGCATTTAAAGACTCTTTAAAATAAGACCAAAGTGTTAATCCAGTTAAATTAAAGAGAAAATTAGGGATTGCTCCATTATCAATACCTGCAACTTCATTAAAAATTAATGTAAAAACCACACTTGTAAATAATGGCTGAATGATAAACCACAAAGGCCCTAATATGGTTTGCTTATAAACCGTAACGATGTCTCGTTTTATAAAAAGCACTAACAAGTCTCTATAGTTCCATATTTCTTTAAGGTTTAAGTCAATCAATTTCCCTTTAGGCTTGATTTCATACAACCATTCTTCTTGCTTCATTTTACTTATTTTTATTGAAAAGTGAAGATAGAAAATCTGTTATGTTGCTTAGTTTACTCTTTCTCTTCTCGTCTTCATGATAGCCATTCCCATAGGCGCCATAACCGTAACCGTATTGACCCCGATCTTTAAAGTAATTGAACACAAAACTCAAGTTTTTGATTTCTCCACGTTGGTGTTTTTCATTCACCACATCCAGCATCGCTTTTTTAGTATAGCCTTGACGCACTACATACAAAGTAGCATCGGCGTGTTTAGCAATCTCTAATGCATCGGCCACCAGGCCTAGAGGAGGCGTATCCAGTATGATATAATCATAGTCCTTTTTTAATTGATCAATCATCTCACCGCAACGTCGGGTCATGATCAGTTCGCTAGGATTGGGCGGCACAGGACCAGAGAGTAGCATATCTAAGTTTTCTATTCCTGTAGGACGTATCACTTGATTTAAACTGCAATCGTTTACTAAGTAATTAGATACTCCTAGGTCATTTTCAATATTAAAATCATCAAAAATCTTAGGCTTTCTTAAGTCCATTCCGACCAATATGGTACGCTTACCGCTTAAGGCAAAAACCGTGGCTAGATTGATGCTGGTAAAGGTTTTTCCTTCTCCACTTACACTACTGGTTACCATTATGGTGCGGGATCCATAGAGCGAGTCTTGATTGTAAATAAAGTGCAAACTGGAACGTATGCCTCTAAAAGATTCGGCTATGGTAGATTGGGGTTTATCCTTTACGATAAGGTTAGTAGCATGGTTTGTTATACCTATAACACCTATCAAAGGTATTCTAGATAATTTTTCTATATCCTTAGTGGTATGAATAAAATTATCGATTAGAGTGAGTAGAAATGCCGCTGATATAGGAATCGCAAGGCCTATGAGTAATGCAATTAAGTAATTGATATTAGAATCTTTACGTGTACCACCACCGCCCGTATCTTTTGCCTCATCAATTACATAAACATCAGAGACATTGGCTGCTTTTACCAACTCTGCCTCAGCCCTTCTGGACATAAAGACTGTGTAAATATTGTTATCCATATCAAACTGACGCTGGATCTTTAAGAACTCCTGTTGCTCTTTAGGTAATTTTTTGATTTGAGCTTCTACTGTACCGATCTGTGCCTGCAAGGCTGCTAACTCCATATTAAGGAGGTAGTTGGAGCTTTTTATATTTTCATAAATCACCTCTTTAACAGCATTGATATCCCGATCTATCTCTCTAAAAACTGGTGCGTCGGACCGCATGGCAAACTCTCTTTTCTTGCGTTCTTCAGAAAGCGTGATCAATCGCAATACAGCTGCAGAAATACTCCCTTCTTCTATTCCTACAACAGATGGTGCCTGAACAACAGAATAATCCGTTTTATTTTTAAGATAAGATTTTAAATTATCGTAATAATTCAATTTGTTCTGAATCCCGCGTTTCTCGATTTCAAATTCAGACAATCGTTGATTAAAATCAGCGCCTTGCGATAATACATCAATAAGTTGTGAGGTATCTTTAAAATCTTCCAAGTCTTGTTCTGATTTCCTCAAAGCTTTCTCCTGCAAGACTAGTGAACTGTCAATATACTCAATCGTACTAACGGCAAATTTATTCTTGCGTTCCAATTCACCTTGCTCGAGAATGACAGAGCTGGTATTGATATAATCAATCAGCCGTTGCTTGTTACTGCCTGTTAAGCTTAGTAATAATATAGAAGAACCGTCAGGAGCTGGTCTGATAGTAATATTTTTATAGCTGTTTACCGTTCCCCAATAATCTCCAAAGTTAAACAACCATTCTCCTCCGGTAGCTATTGTCGCTGCTCGCTTCTCAATGAGCACCTTAAGGAATGGCAATTCAATGGAGTCACCAAATTTAAATTGCTGCTTCCAGTCGCCCTCCGGTACCTCTAAGGTTTCGTTTCTTTTCTCACCATAATGATAGCCTCCAGCGGTAGCACTTGAGAAGGTAGCAGAAAGTTCAAAAGTCTGTTGATCCAGTACTTTGATTCTGATGTTGTCACGGTACAGCTGAGCCACACTGCTGTCTGCATACACAAAAAAAGGGGTTTGCTTGTAGGCATCAACATTGTAATAATCCCCTTCCTTAAAGTAATTGATGTAATACTGTAGCTCATCCACAACTTGCTCTGCGTGCGTGCGGGACTTAAATTGTACGATGGCAGTCGTTACTTTATCTGTGGTTCCACCCCAATTAAAAGTAAGACTGGTATTGCTGGTAAAAAGCGGATTAGAATTATCTTTTATGCTGATTAAAGAACTAGCACTGTGCACCGTCTGTATAAACTGATTTTTATAATACGCATATCCACTGGCTATACCTATACATAAAAGGAACAACCACCACAATTTAATCAGCTTTAATAAGAACTGCTGTATATCAAATATTCCAGTTAACGAATTTATTTCTCTTTCTTCTTCTTCCATTTTATAAACGTGTAAAGAACAATAAGGTAGTTACCAATGCGGTGAAAACTGAAATTATAGTGGTAAAAGAGGCTAAACCTGTGGTTCCAGTTCCCAAAGCTTTTTGAGGCAAGGGATCTACTACGATCATGTCATTAGGCTGTATGTAATAATAAGGGGAATAAATCACATCCAGTTGTGTTAAATCTACATGGTGCACCTTCACCCCTTCAGGATATTGCCGTACTATTCTTATATTAGTTAAATCGCCTGTTATAGGAACACCACCGCCGTTTGCAATGGCCTCTACTACGGTTACTTGATCTCTAAAAATCACCTGTTCCCCCATCCTACTCACCTCTCCAGTCATGACATACCGCAAACCTCCTAAACGTACCGTGACAAATAAATCGGCATTTTCTTTAAAGTACTCGGTAAGCAAACGTTTTTCGATTAATTCTGTCAATTCTTCTAGTGTAAAACCCAGTGCTTGTATTTTACCCAATCGGGGCACCCGTATGTCCCCATGTTGATCAATCGTATAGCCATTAAAATAAAGACCCGCGGCTTGTGCTCCAGCTTGCCCACCGCCTTGGGCTGCGCCTTGTCCAACACCTGCATTAAACATAGAGACCAGACTTGGATCAAAAGGTGCTTTGATCTGTATACTCAAGATATCGTTAATTTGTAATCGGTAAGGAGATTGGACTTTTTGAAAGGTAATCAACGAATCGTTTTTAACCGTGCGAGACTCCTGCAAATAGGTGATTTTACGAGTAGGCACGCATGAACTGGCTAGCACTAGTAAAAAAATAATTAAAAGGCCTAACAGCTTTCTCATGTATCATAAGTATATAACATGCAATATAGAATTATTGCTTCAAATATCACGTATGGTTTCAATTTGAAAGTGACAAAACACGTGAGAATGAAACTAATCACACAAGCAGTAATTCGCAAGGCACTAGTTATTTTTTGTTTGCGATGTGGCGTTTCTTTAAAAACTTCCCTATCGACTGACTATAAAAAATGGATGGTGTAAATCTTCTTTATTATACTGCAAAGGTTCCTGAGTCTTCGCATTTAAAACTTGCAATCCAGCAGCTTCACAAATAGCTTGCCCTGCAGCCGTATCCCATTCGATAGTTGGTTCAAAATGAGCATATATTTCACATAAACCAGAAAATACCAAACAAAACTTTAAAGAACTTCCTAGACTTTCAATTTCTATCTCGCGATCCGTTTTATTTTTAAGGCCTTCTACAAAAGCAATAATCGCCTCATTGCTGTGTGATTTGCTTCCCACCACTTTAAGTACTTTCTTATCCTTATTAGGAACCAGTACTTCTGAATTTTCAAAGAATTCCTCAAATTCTGGCAAGTTACCAGCAAGCCGGTACGTATAAGAAGCCATCATTTCCGTATGTGTATCATACAGCACACCAGTAACAGGAACATAAATAATCCCTAATTACAGCTTTCCATCGGTCAGCAATACAATGTTCACGATAAACTCAGCATTTCTATTGATACATTCTTTGGTAGCTTCCAATGGATCAATCATCCAGCATTCCTCCCAGTCCTTTCTATTTCTATAGGATTCATTATTGATCTCTTCACTTATAAATAGGAACCCCAAATTCCTTAAATATTCCATTAACATGGCATTAGAGGCAAGATCTGCCTGTGATAGTGGCGATTTATCTGCCTTAGAAACGGTCTCTGTGGTATCCTGAAGGTATACTTCTAAAATCCCATCAACAGCAGCAATGGCCGCTTGTATGCTATAAAATAATAGATCAGGGTGAATCGCATCTAAATTTTTAACCACACAAAAACACGAATCCTTTAACCGACACTTAACAACTGCTTATCGTTTTTTAGAGGCGGTAGTATTTTCTTATTACCGTTTTTTAATTTTATTTAAAAATTAAAAAATCAACCTGGAGAAGCTCAGAGCAGAAGCGAGACAATTACAATTAAAAGATCCTGAAAAAAGTTGAAATACCTTATGATACTACCGTAATATTGCATTTCTTAATTAAGCGATATTACCATGAATTACATCACCGTAGAAAACGTTACCAGAGCCTTTGCAGATAAAGTGCTTTTTAAAAACCTTTCCATTGGAATCAATCAAGGACAAAAGATAGGTTTTGTAGCAAAAAACGGATATGGTAAATCCTCACTGCTCAACATCATCACGCGCGCTGAGGAGCCAGATAGTGGTAATGTATCGTATAGAACAGACCTGAGAATGGCATTCTTATCGCAAGAACCTAATCTCAATCCAGACATGACTATCGAAGAAGTAATCCTAGACAGTGATGTGCCTACCATGAAAATCATAGCAGACTATGAGCACTCCATGGCAAATCCAGACGATGCAGACCTGATGCAAAAAGCACTGGATGCGATGGACGCAGCAAATGCTTGGGATTTTGAAACCAAATACCGTCAGATTCTCTCTAAATTAAAACTAGACGACCTTACCCAAAAAGTAGGAAAGCTAAGTGGTGGACAAAAAAAACGCATCGCTATGGCAATGGTATTGCTGTCAGATCCACAATTGTTGATTCTAGATGAGCCTACTAACCACCTAGATCTAGAGATGATCGAATGGCTAGAAGCTTATTTTAAACAAGAAGACTACACCATTCTTATGGTAACTCACGACCGTTATTTCTTAGATCGTGTTTGTAATGAAATTATAGAACTAGATCAAGGCGAGCTGTATACTTACAAAGGAAACTATTCCTATTATGTAGAGAAAAAGCAAGAACGCCTAGATGTAGAACAGACCAATCAAGAAAAAGCACAACAGCTCTTTAAAAAGGAATTGACTTGGATGCGCCGCCAGCCTAAAGCACGTCGTACCAAATCAAAGTCTCGTATAGACGATTTCTATCAAATTAAGGAAGCTGCGAGTAACAGACGTAAAGATCATCAAGTAGAACTGGAGATCAACATGCAACGACTGGGAACCAAGGTCGTAGAATTGCATAGAATTAGTAAATCTTTTGGTGATAATCACTTGATCAAAGACTTTTCTTATAACTTTTTACGTGGAGAGCGATTGGGAATTATTGGTAAAAATGGAACGGGAAAGTCGACTTTCTTGAACATGATTACCGGTGACTTAGATCCGGATGTTGGTAAAGTTGTTCTAGGAGAAACGCTCAAAATCGGCTATTACACGCAAGGTGGTATCGAGGCAAAACCTGGAATGAAGGTTATAGACGTAGTAAAACAATACGGCGAGTTCATTCCTTTAAACAAAGGAAAAATAATCAGTGCAAGCCAGTTATTGGAACGGTTCCTTTTTGATAATAAAAAGAAACATGACTTTGTAGAAAAACTGAGCGGTGGTGAGAAAAAGAGATTGTATTTATGTACCGTTCTTATTCAGAACCCCAACTTTTTGATTCTTGATGAACCTACTAACGATTTAGACATTCCTACTTTAAATGTATTGGAAAACTTCTTAATGGATTTCCCTGGCTGTATTATCGTAGTCAGTCACGACCGTTACTTTATGGACAAAATTGTAGATCATTTGTTTGTCTTTAATCAATCTGGTACCATTACTGATTTCCCAGGAAACTACAGTGACTTCAGAGCTTACGTAGGAAATACAGACCTCGTTCTAGATAAAGATGCAGGTGAAGTAACTCCAGCACCCGTTAAGAAAGCAATAGCTACACCACAAACAACTCCTACCTCCGGACCTACTAGAGAGCAACAAAAAATGCTTTCGCGTATGGAAAACAAAATCAAGCAACTGGAAGAACAAAAGAAAAAGCTCCAAGACAGTTTTCTAAACCCAGACATCCATGCAGATCAAATGACCGAAAATTCCGTGCAACTTGAAAAAACCAAATCCCAACAAGAAATAGCAGAAATGGAATGGCTGGAATTAAGTGAGCAAATCGCTAAAAATTAAATCTTACGGTTCAAGATCTAAGTTTTTTTTCGCAAAATAAAAAAAATGTTTCTGGGTGTACCTGACGTTCCTTTAGGCGTTTCCTTTGCCACGGAATGCATAGGTGACAGGAAAGAGAGTTGGCCTTATTGGAAATCAAATTTGTATTTAAAATAAAACTCCTCTCCAAATTTAAAAACTCCTTTGTTAAGTCCCTGTTCATTTGTCAAGACAAATTTCAGGGATGGAAAAGGTTGAATTGTTCCCGATCCCGTGAGCGTTCCCAATGATTGTCTATATATCGATCCATTAGGGATCATGGATTCCTGACAAATTACCGTACTAAAACGTTACTTTAATTGTAAACCACACTCTTAAATTTTCAGGTATAACAAGTGGTTGACTACTCACATTTGAGAGCATAGCAAACACATCCAAATAGCTACTGACTGCTAAATTTTCTAACAGAGTTGGGAGGAACACACCCGTTTACTACCTAATTCTCCTCCACGGGTTCTGCAAAAAGATCAAAATCTTCTGCTTCTGTAATAATCACATTCACAAAGGAACCCACAGATAGATAATGCTTATCTGCATCGATCAACACTTCGTTATCTACATCTGGACTGTCAAATTCAGAACGACCTACAAAATGATTCCCTCGCTTGCGATCGATCATTACTCTAAATTCCTTTCCTATCTTCTGCTGATTCAGTTCCCATGAAATCTGAGATTGAATTTCCATGATGACATTAGCGCGATCTTGTTTCACATCGGCAGGAACATCATCTTCTAGCTTATAGGCATGCGTATTTTCTTCATGAGAATACGTAAAACAACCCATTCGCTCAAAACGCTGGTCACTTACCCATTGTTTTAAAATTTCAAAATCTTCTTCTGTCTCACCAGGATACCCCACAATCAATGTCGTACGTATGGCCATTTCTGGAACCAGCGTTCTGAATTTTTCTAGGAGCGCATTCGTCTTTTCAAAAGTAGTTCCACGACGCATGGATTTTAATACAGGCGTAGAAATGTGTTGTAACGGGATATCTAGGTAATTACAAACCTTAAGCTCGCTTTTCATGACATCAAGAACATCTAACGGAAAACCAGTTGGAAAAGCATAATGCATGCGAATCCACTCGATTCCCTCTACCTTTGCTAGCTCCCGTAATAATTCTGCCAGTCTTCTTTCTTTATATAAATCAAGACCATAATACGTCAAGTCTTGAGCAATAAGTATCAATTCTTTTACTCCTTTTGCGGCTAGTTTTTCTGCTTCGATAATAAGGTGCTCAATAGGAGTGCTTTTATGCCCGCCACGCATTAATGGAATGGCACAAAAAGAACAAGGTCTATCACAACCTTCGGCTATTTTAAAATACGCGTAGTTTTTAGGCGTGGTCGTAACTCGTTCCCCTATCAACTCGTGCTTATAATCAGCACCAAGTGCTTTTAAAAGTGACGGCAACTCTGTAGTTCCAAAATACTGATCTACATCTGGGATCTCTTTTTGAAGATCTGGCTTATAACGCTCTGATAAACATCCAGATACAAAAACCTGATCTACTTCACCTCTTTTCTTACGTTCCACAAAATCAAGAATCGTATTCACAGACTCTTCCTTTGCATTATCAATAAAACCGCAGGTATTGATCACGACTATATTACCTTCTTCCTCATGCACTACGTCTTTACCGCTGGCCTTCAGTTGTCCCATTAGTACTTCACTGTCGTACACATTCTTAGAGCAACCTAAAGTGATTACGTTGATCTTGTTCTTTTTTCTAGTTTTTGTTCTCATAAGCGGTTGCAAATTTACGACTTAGGCTACTACTTCTGGGTGGTTGAGCCGTGTTTTTATCTCGCTTTCGCGAAAACGCCATCATTAAAATCCAATTGATAGGTAAAAAGCTCGTTTGTATTTCACTATTTTTACCGCTAGCTTGGCACTGAAAACCAAACAAAGATGGAAGAAAACGAAGTCATTTCTTATTATGATAACATCGCACAAGAGTATGACACGTCCAGATTTGCCAATTCTTACGGCGATTTTATCCACCGACAAGAAATAGCTTTTTTTGATACGTACGTAGGTAAAGAACAACAGGAACATCAACTAGATTTAGGTTGTGGAACAGGCCGATTCTTAGAATATGCCTCCTACGGAATCGATCCAAGTGTAGAAATGATAGCCATTGCTCAAAAAAAACATCCCGAAAAACAGTTTCAAGTAGCGAGTGGAGAGGCAACTGGTTTTGAAAACGATACGTTTAAAAAAATCTACTCCTTTCATGTCATGATGCATCTGGATGAAAAGACCCTCAAAAACATTCTGGTAGAAACGCATCGTATTTTAGAACCTAAGGGCAAGTTCCTATTTGATTTCCCGTCTAAAAAGCGCAGGGAATTATTGGGCTATAAAGCTGCAAACTGGCATGGAGCGACCAGTTATGACCTTTCTGATATTCAAGAACTTTCTAAAGAGCTTTTCACCATCAGATACTCTAGAGGTTTTTTATTCCTACCTATTCATAAACTACCCGTTCAAATACGTCCCTGGTTCCATAGAGTGGACCAATTGCTATGCAAGAGTTTTTTAAAGTCGTTCAGCAGTTATATCACTATAATTTTAGAGAAAAAATGATTCGCAAACTGATTCCCAAAGCATTCAAACTGCAATGGCAACTTTTTAAAAGAGCTCGCCTTGATGAGCAGAGTGGTTTTTACAAACAACTGGCAGTTAGTAGAACAGTACCCCAAAATTTTAAGTGCCGTATCACAGTAACGCAACCTATCAAAAACAACGCTGGGGCACGTAATAAAGTACACAATATTAAACTGGCTTATCAAAAAATGGAACACTTGATGATCCAGCCTGGAGAATCGTTCTCCTACTGGCATGTCGTTACCGCCCCTATTCCAAGAAATGGCTTTAAAAAAGGGCGCAATCTCATCGCAGGAAAACTCCAAGAAGATTATGGTGGTGGCTTATGCCAGCTGTCTGGCATGATGTATATCGCCTTACTAAAAGCCGGCCTAGAAATCACTGAACGTCACCATCATTCGATAGACATCTACACAGAAGCCTCTAGGTACACACCGTTAGGCAGCGACGCCACCGTAGTTTATGGGTACAAAGACCTGAGATTTAAAAACAATCTCAACCAAAATATCACTTTTAAAATTCAGTTTAGAGAAGACGAGTTGGACGTTATCCTCTGCAGCAACCAGCCTATAAAAGAACATCAAATAAGCTGGGAACTCATTTCTAATGAAGGCTATAAAACGGTAGAGACTAAGAATGATAAAAACGAATTGCTAGCCGTTTCTAGATATAAATATTTAAATCACATCTGAACGTTTACAATAATTATATAATTGCTTCACATCAAATAAATTAGAAGTATGGTCAAGAATCAAATGGTTTATTATAAATCTTAAAAAAAACTTAAAAAAGTAAAGTGCATACGGATATGCTATATATTTCTATTTTAAACACGCCAAAATGATCAAGAATTTTACTTTAGGACTGCTTTTATTTTTCTCCATTTGCGGTACCGCACAATCTACATTTTATCCAGGAACATTAACTAGAAGTGATAAAGCCTCCGAGACTATTTATTTTAAAGGCAGAGAATACGTAATTACTAATAATAATGAACTAAACGTCTATAGTGCTGCCAGTTCTAAAAATAAGATGATTTTAAATGCTTCTGACTTTGTTGAAATCAAGTCTGATAATGAAAATCTTGTTATAGAAACTGCAATTGTTAAAAATTACGATTCTAATAAAAAGCAGATTTTAAGAAAACTAGTAGGCGGCGAAAATTCTTTGTACGTGTTTTATGAGAATGAAAAGCCATTATACGTCCACAAAAAAGGAGAGCAATTTACTTTGCTATTGAAGACTTCTGAAAATAATCAAATAAATTTTAGAGAATGGCTTTTTAAAAATTTCAATCCTAACAACAAAAAACCTATTGAGTTTAATAATGTTGCTTACAAAAGATCCAGTTTAATAGCATTCTACATTGAATCAGATCCTACAGCGATCGAACTCGAACAAGAAAATAAAGTTAAATTTTTCAATTTAGGAGCCCATGTAGGATACAGCAACTATAACATAGGGGTGTCTAACCAAAATGAAAATGTAAGTTCAAATGGCTTATCAGGGTCTAATGTTCGTTTTGGATTCAAAACATTTTTTCATATAGATGAAATAAGTAATCATCTTACATTTTTTGCAGGTATAGACTATCATACATCTCTGTACGCGAGCGGCAACTCGGTTCTATTCCCTCAGTCTAATTTATCACGTAGAGATGCAACTACAGAAGTAGCACTTCATTTCATCTCTTGTCAATTAGGTTTTAAATACAATATACATTTCAACAATTTTACTATTTCACCATCCATCTCTTTTGAGCCTTTCATTTATATTGGAGACAGAAATGCGTCTACCATAAGAGATGATGGAAGTATATTTTATGATACTGAAATAAGAGATAATCCCAAGGCATTTAATATTGGACTTCATATAGATGCGTTCCAAAATTTTTATGCTTTTGTTGAGTATGGCACTATTACAGAAATAAGCACTTTTCCACGAACACTTGCACCTACTGAATTTACCAGTAAAAACTTCTCTAGACTTACTTTTGCTTTGGGCTATAAGTTTTTGTAAAGCACAATTCTTTTGTTTAGATTGGTTAGTTTTCAATCATTAGCTTTTAAAAGAAAATAAATTCAAATAGTTTCCGGGTATAGTTTTTACTTCCTAAAACTCTTAAAACCTTTTTTTATTCCTGCTTTTACTCTTAGAGACAAATGATTCTCAGCCGGAGGAATAGGACAAGAGAATCGGTCACTGTACGCACAATACGGATTGTAGGTAGCATTAAAATTGAGCATTACTTTATCACTTAATGGTGCTCTCAATTCCATATAGCGGCCTACTTTGTAAGAATCTTTTCCATTAGTCTCATCTGTAAATTCAACCGTTAGGTAATTGTAATATTCTGGATCGTCTTTAAGGCTCGGACTAAAAAGAACAAGCAGTTTACACTTCTGTCCCTTTAAAGTAAAATGTAAATAACCGTATTTGGTATAAGTTGCTATGCGCGCTGTAGAAGTCTTTGACTTTAACTCTTCGGTATTATCTAACTTTTCAAATGTTGCCTCTACCACAAATTCTGGATCAAAGTCATAGAAATTCAAATAGCCAAAGTTCTTCTTTTCTCTATCGGTCAAGACCTGGTTCTCACCAGATTTGTATTCTAAAGACAGCTTTTTACGATAGTCTATAGATTCCTGCTCGTAATCTTGAGCACATAAACCTGCACTAAAGACAAATAGCAGGAAAGTGAGTAGGTTTTTCATTGGTCTTTATTTATTAAACAGTAGAACTCATGCTCCAAATATACTCTGAAATCTCATTGTAATAAAACCGAGATAAAGTAACGATCAATGCACACACGAGCGTCACTGCCCAATGAAATTTTTTAAACCATACACTAGCACCGCATATCACCAAAACCAACACATGAATAGCCGCCATAAAATATACGGGATCATAAGAGTTTTCAGGTCTCAAAGGATTATCTGACAAAGGATTGGTTAGCAGCTGCACGATGATGACGCAGAGATAAAAAGCGGCATAGATCGCTATGATCTTTGTAATAAGCGCCATGTTTTTACTGTTGAGAATGGGTGGTTTGTTGTCTTCCAATTTATGTATTTAATTATGATTCAATTATTATTTCTCACACTTGACGCAGCATTTATTCCTGTCGTTCTCGATATGAGAACCTTTTCGACTCTAGCTCCAACTAGCATCCCTTACCTATGATGCTCCACACTTCCCTGAGCTGGACTTGTCTAAAAAGAATGCTTGGATAAATCCCGCACAAATAAACTACGCATAAAGATATCAAAATGTCAACACAAGCGGTCTTACGACTATATCTGCTTGGATGAGCTGTATTTTAGTCCTTATAATCCTGAGGCATCACTCTGTGTTTTGTCATTTTCTCATAAGCTGCGGCCCAATCAAAAAGCAATTTATCTTCTCTATTAGGTGCTATAAACGTAAGCCCAAAAGGTTGTCCCTGGTCGTTATAGCCCATAGAAACCGTCATTGCTGGAAAGAATGCTGCGGCGGCAACTCCAGCAGTATAGTTGTTGATAGAAACAAAACCGTTCAGGTCGTGCTTCTCCATCAAATTATAAAAATATTCTTCAGCTTTGGCCGTCATGTCTTTTTTAAATTTCAAAAACTCCTCATCAGAAATAGCAGGTTCTTCTATAATTCCTTTAAAAAGACTTTGTCCGTAAGGCATTGATTTTAGCGAATCTCTTTTATTCCATTCCATGACTTTAGCGACGTCCCAACCTCTAAATTTGGCATGCGATTGCGCTGCAAAATAAACAGGCAGATCTTTTTTCATGTCTGCATTAAGAAGTTTTAAAAATCCGTTTAATTGGGGTCTGGTATCGTCTAATTCAATCAGTATCGCTCCAGAAGATTCAATATCTAACAAGGCTTGGGTATATAAAGGGTTTTCTTTAAAAGAAGTCCACACGCCAAAACGCACTCCTTTTAAACCAGCCGTTTCAAAAGTATTAGCACCGTATTTTTCAATGACCTCGTAAGATGCCCCTAATGCTTGAGTAAGAATGGCATTATCAATCACGTTTTTAGTCATGGGCCCTGCGGTATCTAAATAACTAGAAATAGGCACAATTCCAGAACCACTAAAGGTTCCTGTAGAGGGTTTGTAACCTACGACACTATTTTGTGAAGCTGGAGATAGTATAGATCCAGAAGTTTCTGTTCCTACAGCAGCAACTGCAAAATTTGCTGCCACACTAACGCCACTACCACTGCTAGATCCACCGGTATCCATAGTTCTCCTTCCATAAGGATTTAACGTCTGTCCTCCTACAGCGCTATACCCACTAGGGCAGTCGCCACAAAAGAAATAAGCCCATTCGCTCAAGTTTGCTTTCCCTAGAATTACGGCACCTTCTTGTCTTAGATGAGTTACAATTATAGCATTTTGCGATGTTCTATTTTCTAACAATACAGCGGCACCCGCGGTTGTAGGCATATCTTCTGTATTGATATTATCTTTTAAAAGAATAGGCATTCCTTTGATGGAATAATAAGCGAGGTGTTCCTCATTTCTCTTTACGTAAGCCAAGTCTTGGTCCGCTGCATCGGCTTGTTTTAGAGCATTGGGATTGATGGCAATCACCGAATTTAATGACTTCGTGTTTTCTCTGTCGTACTTATAAATTCTTTTTAAATAAAATAGAGTGAGATCTCTATAAGAAAATTGTCCGCTAGCGATAGCTTCTTGAATCTCTGGGATGCTTTTTTCTAGAATAAGGCTTTTTAAGTTGTCGCTTCCGCGAAAGCGAACAACATCATCTAACAAATCTCCAAAAATCTGATCCCTATCGAGGTATTCAGAATCGAGTACTTTGAGCTCTCTAAAATCCTTACTTGAAATGTTTAGGTTAGTATCTGGCGACTTACAGGCTAAAAAAAGAAAAGGCAAAAAAAGCAGTATTTGTCTCATAGGATGCGTTGGTATAAAGGTAAAAATCCCGCAGATAAAATAAAACAGCTACAAGAATTTTATAAGGTTAATGTGTCAGAAAGTTACAAGACCGTTGTGCTCCTATAATAAAAACTAGATGCCAGCTCTTTATTCTGGAAATCTAATGAGTTGTGGCCAAATTAGTGATTGTTCCTTTTCTATGAACCAGTTTCCACGCATTCTTTTGTAGAGACGGTTCTAATTCTAATTAAAGAAGCTATCTACAAACTCAGCTTTATTGAAAACCTGAAGATCTTCCACTCCTTCTCCGACACCTATATAGCGCACAGGAATCTGAAATTGGTCTGAAATACCGATCACCACACCCCCTTTTGCCGTACCGTCTAATTTCGTGATCGCTAGACTAGTCACCTCGGTAGTTGCCGTAAATTGCTTTGCTTGTTCAAAAGCATTTTGTCCCGTAGATCCATCCAAAACTAACATCACGTCGTGCGGTGCATTGGGGATTATTTTTTGCATGACTCGCTTTACTTTAGAAAGCTCGTTCATTAAGTTTACTTTATTGTGCAACCGTCCAGCAGTATCCAGAAGAACGACATCTGCATTTTGAGCTACGGCACTTTGTAAGGTGTCAAAAGCAACACTTGCAGGATCACTTCCCATAGCTTGCTTTACGATCTCTACACCTGCTCGTTGCGCCCATATATCTAACTGTTCTACAGCAGCTGCTCTAAAAGTATCACCGGCTCCTAGGACCACCTTTTTACCTGCTTTTTTAAATTGGTAGGCCAGTTTCCCTATAGTAGTAGTCTTCCCTACTCCATTGACGCCTACAATCATGATTACATAAGGACCCTCTGTTTCAGGAATAGTGAATTCGGTTGCATCACCATGATTCACCTCGCTCATTAATCCAGCGATCTCTTCCCGAAGGATTTGATCTAGTTCTGAAGTTCCTAAATACTTATTTTTTGCTACCCGAGCTTCGATGCGATCGATAATTTTAACGGTTGTCGCAACACCTACATCACTAGAGATCAAAACATCTTCTAGATCATCAAGAACAGCTGCATCTACGGTAGATCTACCAGCGACCGATTTACCTAATTTATCAAAGAAGCTAGTTTTAGACTTTTCCAGTCCTTTGTCTAGGGTCTCTTTTTTCTCTTTTGAGAATATTTTTTTTAAAAAACTCATGGCTAATTTAGAATGAATACAAAAATAAGAAAGTTAGAGGCAATAATAGCTACATAGTGAAAACATATAACTTTTCGATTTTGTGAGACCAAATAACAAGAGGCAAGACTTGTAAAAATGAATCTGGAGTATGGAATACAGACGCTTTAACTGCTGGAAAGAAAAAAGAAACAGGAGCTTTATTGCGTTTCATAAGGAAAACCTACTGAAAAGGACCTTCTTTATAATTGCGCTGCGGGCTTCTGTGATTCCTGTACATTAACAAGACATTTACAATGCGCATAACCGATATGGTTACAGATAGAAGTAGCCCCTATAAAACAGGCGAGTTTCTCACCTTATACATGGCTTTATACTATAAGCAATGATTGCTCTAGCCTTGCCAATTTTCTATCCATAAAACGCATCGCAAATGCGCGCGATATAAAGATCTAATGGTCGTATTAGAAAATTTTCCTACAAAATCTATAGGGCAATGAAGAGTTTCCATCTCAAATTTGCTCCTGATACAGCAGGTGTTCCCAGTTCCTTTTTACCTCCCGATCGATAATCGTGGTGTATTCCCGATACAACTGGTGTAGGCTATGCTGCTTTATATAAATTTCTCACAACAAATTTGCTTCTATTCAGCACAAAAAAAATGTCCTACATCAGGTAGGACATTTTTAAAAATATGATAAGTAACTTATTTCTTGTTTAAGAAAGCGCTAACTAGGTCTGGCGCCATAATAGCACTTACAAATGTATAGGCTCCGGTCTTTGGAGATTTTACCATTTTTATTGCCTTTGTTAATCTTACATTTCCCGTTTGTAGGGATGCGACTGATTTCTTTGCCATGTCTTAATTATTTAATTTCTTTATGAAGGGTCATACGCTTCAAAACCGGGTTGAATTTTTTAAGTTCAAGACGATCTGGCGTGTTCTTCTTATTTTTCGTTGTTATGTATCGAGACATTCCTGCCATCCCAGATTCTTTGTGTTCTGTACATTGAAGAATTACTTGAATTCTATTTCCTTTACTTTTTGCCATCCTATTTAACTTTTATAAAACTACTTGGTCAAAAAACCCTTTGTGCGAGCTTCCTTAATTACCTGAGTAATTCCTTTTTTGTTGATGTTTTTTATTGCTCTTGTAGATACTTTCAAAGTGATCCACTTATCTTCTTCTGGTAAATAGAATTTCTTCTTGAAAAGATTAACGTTAAATCTACGCTTAGTTTTATTCATAGCGAAGGAAACGTTATTCCCTGTCATTGCTTTTTTTCCAGTAAGTTCACAAACTCGAGACATGATTATTGTTGTTTAAAATCGGAATGCAAAATAACGATTTTTTATTCGATCTCACAAGACTATTTTACAGCCTTTTTCATTAATTCTTTTTGAAGCAATTCAAATGACTTGTTTACCGTCTTTTGAATCACTCGTTCTCGGTGGTTTCCCATCATGAATTTCAACGCAAAACTTTTCGTTTCAGTAGCGACACCTATAAAAACCGTCCCTACACTTGCGTCGCTATCTCCTTTTGATGGACCGGCATTACCTGTTGTAGCAACCGCGTAATCTGATTTAAACTTTCTCTTAGCAGCAACAGCCATAGCTTCAGCTACTTCAGCACTAACTACAGAATATTGATCGATAATTGATGGGTCAATTCCCAATATGACTACTTTAGAATCTGTCGCATAAGTAATCGTACTTCCTTTAAAAAATTCAGAAGCCCCTGGAATTTCTGTAATTAAATTGGCTATTTTTCCACCCGTACAACTTTCTGCTGTGACAAGTGTTTTTCCTTGTTCTTTGAACAAACGGCTTATTTGTTCCACAAGACTCTCTTCATTACTTTCCCCTACGACAATATCCTCTATAAGTTTTAAAAGAAGTCTAATCTGATCATCTACTGTTTTTTCTATAAAAAGTTTATCCATGCCACGACTTGATAATCGCAGTCTAACGGTTCCTAAACTAGGTAAATAAGCCAGTTTAATATGTTCTGGAAGATCATCCTCCCATTGCTCAATTCTTGTGGCTAT
Organism: Nonlabens sp.; assembly: GCF_047636915.1. Lineage (GTDB taxonomy): Bacteria > Bacteroidota > Bacteroidia > Flavobacteriales > Flavobacteriaceae > Nonlabens. The sequence goes on from NZ_JBLIGN010000010.1 coordinate 19,601, forward strand.
AGTGCTTTCTCCCTGTCCCGCTGTCAATATGGTTCTGTGGTGTATAAAAGGTAAACCTGGGATCGCCTTGATTTTAGGCAATACGCCACCACGCATTATTTCTTTCATCTCAAAAGGTACCCCTGGCATGGAAACAAAAATCACCTCGTTATGGACCAACCACATACCTGGTGCTGTTCCAAAATTATTCTTGATAATCTCCGCTTTATAAGGAACCATTGCTTGCGCTTTATTCATTTCTACCATAGCATCTTTGATGTACTTAGCAAACAGCTGCGTTACATGGTCCAGTATTTCTTGATTGAGGACCAACTCATCGTTCATGTAGTCACATATGGTCTTTTTGGTGATGTCATCTTTTGTAGGTCCTAATCCACCTGTTATGAGTACGATATCGGATTGCGATTCCGCTTTCGCGAAAGCAGACAAAATATGATCTCTACTGTCACTTATAGAAATAATTTCATGTACATAAACTCCAATTTTATTTAGCTCCTGAGCGATCCAAGCAGAATTTGTGTCCACGATCTGACCTATGAGAATCTCATCCCCTATCGTAATTATAGTTGCTTTCATTTAGAAGTCTCTTCTGAGTTGGATTAAAGTTTCTTCCAGTTCTTGATGCAAATACATGAAATCTTCATGGATATCTTTTTCGTCTTGACCTTCCCCCCAAGTTTCTAATTTGAGTGCCATATGATGCCCTTTTAATCCAAACAACTCCAGAGAAGGCTTCATTTTTTGCGCATAACTATGTACGTTTGCTCTGTTTTCTTCTAACACCGCGACTGCTAGTGCGTCAAGATCTGAAGACATTTCTGTGATAAAGGTGGCCACCATTAATTTTATAAATTCTGAATCATTATCAGACAGCTCTATTATTCGAGATAGGTTGTAAAAAACTTTTTTCATTTCACCTTTATTTTAAAGAGTTCTTTGCCGTGAAGGATCCCTGTCAAAATATCATTTTCTTGCACTCTAGAAACTCCTGCAGGTGTTCCTGTATAAATTAAATCTCCTATTTTAAGAGTGAAGTATTGTGAAATATAAGCAATGATTTCATCTATTTTCCACAGCATATGTGACGTATTTCCGTCTTGCTGCAACACCCCATTTTTAAATAATTGAAAATCGATGTTGTCCATTTCTGGCAAATCCCTTTTATGTATAAAATCTTTTGATAGTGCCGCGGCTCCGTCAAACGCTTTGGATTTTTCCCAAGGCAGACCTTTTTCTTTAAGCTTTTGTTGCACATCTCTCGCTGTAAAATCTATTCCCAAACCTATTTCTTCATAGTATTTATGAGCAAATTTTTGATCGATATGTTTCCCGATGCGATTGATCTTTACCACTACTTCTACTTCATGATGAACATCATCTGTCCATGGTGGAATAAAGAAGGGCTGTTTGTGCAATAAAATAGACGTATCTGGCTTTAGAAAAACTACGGGTTCTTCGGGCCGCTCATTTGCCAATTCATTTATATGATCGGTATAATTGCGACCTATGCAAATAATCTTCATACTCTACCTACTGTAATTAGGAGCTTCTTTAGTAATGGTCACATCATGAGGATGACTTTCCATCATTCCAGCTGCGGTAATCTTAATAAAACGACCTGATGCTTTTAAGGTTTCAATATCCTTTGCTCCACAGTACCCCATTCCTGCTCTTAAACCGCCTAAAAATTGCGTCATGCTTTCAACTAGATCCCCTTTATAAGGCACCCGGCCCACAATTCCTTCTGGAACTAGTTTTTTTATATCGTCTTCTACGTCTTGAAAGTAGCGGTCTTTAGAACCGTGCTGCATCGCCTCCACAGATCCCATTCCACGATAAGATTTAAATTTACGACCTTCATAAATAATGGTCTCCCCAGGAGATTCTGTTGTTCCAGCAAGCATGGATCCTAACATCACACAATCAGCTCCAGCAGCAATAGCTTTAGGAATGTCTCCTGTATATCTAATTCCGCCATCTGCAATTACGGGAACTCCTGTTCCCTTCAATGCATGAGCTACTTCCATAATGGCGCTTAGTTGGGGAAAGCCAACTCCCGCTACCACACGAGTTGTACAAATAGATCCAGGACCTATTCCTACCTTTACCGCATCTGCTCCAGCATTTGCTAAGTATATAGCAGCTTCAGCAGTAGCCACATTTCCTACCACTACTTCTAGATCAGGAAAACGTGCTTTAACCAATTTCAACACATCTACCACGCCTTTTGTATGACCGTGAGCCGTATCGATAACAACCGCATCTACCCCAGCGGCAACTAATGCACCCGCTCTTTCTACCGCATCACCAGTAACACCTATAGCAGCAGCCACCCGCAAACGACCGTACGTATCTTTATTTGCATTGGGCTGTAACGTTAGTTTTGTTATATCTCTAAAGGTGATTAAACCTTCTAGCTTGCCTTCATTGTCAACAACTAGTAATTTTTCAATCTTATATTCTTGTAAAATAACCTCAGCTTCTTGAAGTGATGTTCCTGCTTTTGCTGTTACTAAATTTTCTGATGTCATTACTTCTGAAACCAGTCTCGCATCATTTTTTTCAAAACGCAAATCCCGATTCGTGATGATCCCTTTTATATAACCATTTGCATCGATGATAGGAATTCCCCCTATGCTATGTTCTCTCATGCTGGCTTTTGCATCACCTATAGTAGCCTCCTCTGTCAAAGTTACTGGATCTATGATCATACCACTTTCTGCCCGTTTTACACGACGTACTTTTTGGGCTTGCGCTTCAATAGTCATGTTCTTATGTAGAATACCTATGCCTCCTTCTTGAGCCATAGCAATTGCCATACGGCTTTCAGTGACTGTATCCATCGCTGCAGAAATCACGGGAGCATTGAGTGTTATATTTCTAGTAAATTTAGTTTTGATATTCACTTCTCTAGGGAGCACCTCGCTATAGGCAGGTACAAGAAGTACGTCGTCGTAGGTTAATCCTTCACCTAAGAATTTGGAATCGTGGGAAATCATGCAATACAATTTTATTGCACGCAAAAGTACCTTTTTAATTCTTGTTCTCGGTTTTTATTGTTCTTAATTATTAATAACTCGTATTTGACCGATATAAATGAAATAATTTTAACAATTTGACCAACGCCATACGGCAAATCAGGTACTTTTATATAGAAAGCATAAGAATGTTGATTATTAAGCAGTGTAAAACATAAGCCACCTCCTTAATGCTTTTTAAAATCTACCTTCATAAAAAGTTTCTACCTATTCCATACGCTTGACACTTGCCTATCAAAACCACCCCAACGGGAAACCAAAACACCTCTCTTTACACAATTTTAAGTGCCGCGTATAGCAAAGGATTTAGAATACGTTACCTATTTGACTCGCATATAGCGGTCTGATCGAGTTCCAAAAAATGCTCAGTCTTGCTAGATGACTTGTAGAACCTCGAAAGCCTCATTTAGACAATGTATTAAAAAAATCAATAATTAAAAGTGTGCATAATGGCATAATTGATTGAAATTCTTTTGCCACTATAAACTTCTAGGCTATAACACCTTAACAGGATTTAAAAATGCCTGTTCTACGAACTCGATTGTTCAAGCTTACCACATTCAAAACGGATTATCGAAATCTGTACCTATAAATAGAACATGTTGATTCTCTGTTTTTACAACACCTGTGATAAGTATGCCGAAGTAACACCAAATTAATTTTTAAATATGGAATGGATATCAGCGGTATCCATTCCTTTTCACGGCACAAATTCTTACCACTTATAAATAATCACATCATCACCATCAAGCGTGGTTAGATAACGGTTATGAGATTGTGCCACTGCGCTTTTAGACTTTCCATAAACGGGCAAAGAAGAAAGAACCTCACCATTTTTATCTAAGACATACACCTTGTGTTCTACCGTTTCAATAAGATGAACGAAATCGCCACTAGATAAGCTGGTGATTTTTGCTGGCAGATAGGTACCATAGGGCAAACTTATAGCGTTACCGTTGATTATAAGTTCGTTGTTATTTTGAATCAATTTAATTTTTGAATTGGCATCAAGTGATGCGTCGTTTCGATAAGATCCTGTATATTTAATATTACCATTCACCAAATCTAACTGCATTAATTTTCCTTCTTTTGTAAAAGCTATGGCCTTATTCTTATGGAAAAAGAGTTCTGTATTTAGCTTCGGTTTATCCTTTACTTTAGTTCTTATACCGCCAGTTCTACTTAAAAGTGCAATGGAGTGATCTGCTTTTGCAAAAGCAATAAAATCTTTGGTCCCTACTCTAAAGTGTTTGGGCTGTGTGGTGATCTCATCTGCTTTTTTATAGGTAAATCCATCTACCGTTTTCCCATCTCTATCCAACATGATTAGTTCTTTCCCCTGAGTAACTAGAAATCGATAATCACGCCTTGAGTCATAGTCAAAAACGCTCAAAGGTTGCGTGATAGGATCTTTAAATTTCACAGGATAGGCATTCACATCCTTACCGTTTCTATCCACAAAATAAACGGAATTCCCAGTCGCAAAAACTAGTTGTTTACGGCCATTTTTATAAGCATCAATAGCTTCTATTTCTCCTAAAATAAGTCCATCCAACTTTTTACTCCACCATTTTTTACCGCTTTCTGATAAGAGATGTAGCGTGAAATCTTCATCTTGAAAAGCTACATCGTGTCGTTTACTCAAATGATTAGGAAATAAAAAGGGGCCTGCTATGATCTTTTTAGGCGACTTGTAACTTCCTAGTTGACTGACTTGCTGGTTCATACTGAAATTACTAGCTAACGGAATAATCATGTGAAAATGAGCATATTCATCTTCATGAACATACTGACTAATAATCAACGGAAAATCATTTTCACTGAGTTTATTAATAAGCTTCACATCTTCTTTGGCAGCATTTTGAGCTTCATCCTTGAATTCTTTCAGACTAGTTATTTTCAATAAACTACAACTGCTACTTAATGATTCACTCGCCTTTTTCCACCAAGACTGCTCAGCAAGAACCGTTTTATTCTGGTAATTAGATATAAGTTCTTCTAATGTTGTGGCACTTTGTGAAAAGAGGAGGTGTTGATCTATTACCGTCACAAATTTGTATTCCTTAGCTTGAACCAGTGGCTGTATAGCATGTGTTTTTAAGGGATGAGCCAGCTCGTAAACCCTATTGTCGCGGTAGGTAAATTGAAACGTTGATAAACTGTCTAAGTTCATGAAAATAGTCTCATAAGGAGCTAAGGTGAAGACCAAAGCACTAGACTTTTCTAAAACTACCTCACTCATTTCTTGCGTATGATCAAGAATACTCATCAGCTGGCTTCCCACTTTCACGTCATTGCTATGATACCTCCTTAAATTATCTATAAGTTGAGAAGGATTTTTATAGGTAACCGATTTCAAAGTACGCAGACTTACTGGCACAATTTCTTGAATGTGATTTTCAGTAACTTCTATGTTGTTGTACAGATCATGATCCATTTTTAAACTGTCTTTATAAGTAATCACACCGTCTAATTGGAGAGCAAAATCGCCAGTTTGACCTTCTAACTGATACCATTGCGCATGATTACCAGCATCGCTTATATTGCTTCCTAATAGAAATTGCTCCACCCATTTTTTTTCAGTTGCGTTTACATAGAACGTATTGCCACTTTTAGTTCTATTGTATATCTGCTCAAAACCATCGTCAAACAGGTAATTAGTGACATCTCTACGCACTAAACTTTCTAGAACCAATCGAGAGGAACTCGCTAGATGTACTCCTTTGTGATTGATAGAATAATAACTAAAATCTTTTTTTTGAGTTTTAATGATATCCACGTTATTGTATTTAATAACTGTAGTAAAGTCAGTAGAGTCGGCTTTCTTTTCAATAAGTGAGGTAATCAGTGTGATCACCACTTCATTTTTACCTTCCATACTCAGAGCGATTAAGGAATCATCTAAAAGGTCATAATCCTTGAGAAAAGAACTAGCTTTATGTATTTCCTGAAAACGAGAAAGACCTGACAGGGTACTGTACAACTCATTCCCACTAAAAAATTGATCCAGATCTTCAAAATTATCGGTATGGACAATAATTTTAGAATCCGTAGGAATGCGATTGATAAGATCTCGATTGATCTTTGAATCTCCTGCACAACTGAGGAGTGTAGAAGCAATAATAATAAAGGCAATTAGGTTGCGCATAGAAATTATTTAAGGAACTCGTTTCAACTTTTGTAATCCAGCAAAAATTAAACCTTTTAATTGTAAATAACATATTTTTTTAGCCACACAGCATCCTAATGTAAAGACACAAAGACACCCTTAAAAGAGTTGTTTTTTAGCAGGCGTAAAAGTGCCAACAAGTTAGTTGCAAAAATAAATAGGATTATCATTCTAGACGCTATAAACCCCAACAACTTATTCATCTAATGTCAACTGATCTGGCAGCAATCTAAAAGTCATGCGATGGTATGGTGTTGCTCCATATTGCCTGATCGCCTCCCGGTGCTTTTTAGTGGGATACCCTTGGTTATTTTCCCAATCGTATTCTGGATGCTCTTGAGCGATGCGCGACATGAAATCATCCCGATAGGTCTTAGCGAGTATGGATGCTGCTGCAATGTGTAAGTATTTACCATCCCCTTTTACAACCGTAGTTGCCAGAATTCCTGGATAGGCATTGAATTTATTACCATCTACGGCAATATGTTTTGGACGCAATTTCAATCCATCTATGGCTTGATGCATGGCAAGCAGACTCGCTTGTAAGATATTGATCTCGTCTATCTTTTCCATCATTACATGAGACACATGATAATCTAATGCCTCTCGCTCTATCAAAGTTCTTAATAAATACCTACGCTTTCGCGAAAGTTTCTTGCTATCATCTAATAATTCACATTGAAAATCTAAGGGTAAGATTACGGCTGCAGCGGTTACAGGACCAGAAAGACAGCCACGACCAGCCTCATCGGTACCACATTCTAGGATGTTTTTATGAATTTGATTTAATAACATTTTCAAAAGTACATAATAGCAGCAGTTTAAAATCGTTTAAATTACTATTACCGATGATCCCTATAATTATACCTTCTAAACTTGTTCCTTTTATGTTGTATCCTGCTCTTTATAATGGACACTCTTTTTATTTTAAAATACCAAATGGATAAATGGAATTATCAAACCAAAACAGCTAAAAAAAATGATTTACAGAGGCTCTTTTGGAACAGTACCAATTTGAATTTTAAATATCTGTATACTAAATAAAATTATTTTTTGTTTTAAAAAGGCCTAAAATAAAAGTATAGCGGTAGCTAGGGTTTTATTATTCAACGATGGAAAAATAAAAAAGCGGTTGCTGAACTCGTTTCGGCAAAACAATTTATAACGGCATTTGATGTTACATTTGGTATAAAACGGCCATTGGATAACGATGGCTATAAAACTTATTCACAGCCCGCTGCATCAAAAAAGCAACTTCGCTTCTTATTAGCCCACTTAAAATTAAAATAGGTATTACTTTTGAATACTGCTTGTAGTACTTTTTATGAAACGACTTTTCTTATTATTATTTTTGATGCCGTTAAGCCTTTTGGGTCAAAGGGAAAAAGCGCCTCTGCAAAACAGAAACGATCCAAATAGATCGATCTCCAATAAAGAGGTGACCGTAGAAGGAGAAAAACCACCCATTACAGACTACCTTATCATATCCCAAAAGCGAGATACTACTTTTCTAGACACCACGCTTACCATGGCAAAAGATTTCAAATTCAATTACCTTCGTAAAGACGACTTTGAATACATGCCGTTTCATAACGTTGGTCAACCGTATAACGAATTAGGTAAAAGTTTTGATCTTGAACTACTGTCACCAAGATTGGGTTCTAGAGCAAGGCATCAAGGTTATTATGAGATAGAAGACATTCTCGATTACCACGTCCCTACTCCATTAAGCGATCTGTACTTTAAAACCGTTGTGAACCAAGGACAACAATTAGAAGCTCTTTTCACCTCAAATTTATCACCACAGTTTAATTTCTCTATCAGTTATAAAGGAGTGCGGAGCGCAGGAGATTATGTCCATACCTTAACCAGTTCTGGTAATTTTAAAATTACTACCCATTACACTTCAAAAAACAAACGCTACCGTTTGAGAATTCACACGACTTTTCAAGATCATTTTAATGAAGAAAACGGCGGCCTGGAGTCAGCATCTCTCGAAGGATTTATGAATGAATCTACCGATTTTCAAAATAGAGCAAGGCTAGAACCTAACCTTACCAATGCAGAAAGTTTACTAGATGGAAAACGTTTTTATATAGATCAGGATTATGAAGTCATAGGAAAGAAAGACAGCACTTCTTACTACAGTGGTCGCATTTACAGTAAAGCTTATTACGAAGATAAATTTTATCAATTTTCACAAACTAGTGCCGACGAAGCTTTTCTAGGCGAGGCATATGTTTCTTCTAACCTACAAGATAAAACCAACCTAGAAGAAGGAATGATAGAGGCTGGTGCCTCTTATGACCACCATATATTTGGGTTTTATAAAGCTGGCGTTGCCCGACATAAATACAACTACGGTTACGATCGCTTGATCAATCAAGGTAGCGGTACCATTACCAATAGATTGATAGGAGAATTGTACCAGTTCAAAGCTGAGTTTGCAAAACGCATTGGTAAATTTGATGTCACTGCAAACGGTGGCGTGAATATCGCTGGTGCAGTAGATGGGCAGTTTTTCAATGGGCAAGCATCTTATAAGTTCCAAGATTTTGATGTAAAAGCAGGTCTTGCAATCAGTTCTAGAGCGCCAGATTTTAATTATACACTGCATCAAAGTGATTACCTCAATTACAACTGGCAAAACAACTTCAATAACATAGAGAAACAGGAATTGAGCTTTAACATAGCATCTGAGAAATATGTAAATGCTCAAGTAACCTTTACTACCCTGCAGGATCATGTATATTTTGCCCAAAGTTTGATCACTAATGCTAATGATGAAGTTACTGGCTATAACGCTACACCACTTCAAGCGAGCGAATCTATTACCTACCTGAAAATTAAAATAAGTAAAGACATCACCTTTTTAAGACACTTTGGATTTGACAATACAATAATGTACCAAAATGTCACTCCAACAGATGATATTATTAACGTACCAGACCTCACCGCTCGCAGTACATTCTACTATAAAAACCGGTTGTTCAAAAAAGCATTGTTGCTTCAAACAGGGATTACAGCCAAATATTTCACCGAATACAACATGGATGGTTACGATCCTGTTTTAGGAGAGTTCTACAGTCAGAATACAGACCAATTAGGAGGCTTTCCTATGGTAGATATTTTTGTAAATGCAAAGATTAGACAGACCAGAATCTTCTTTAAGCTAGAACACGCCAACCAGCTTTTTGCAGGTGATACCAATTATTTCAGTGCTCCTCGAAATCCATATCGTGACTTTGCGATTCGTTTTGGGCTGGTATGGAATTTCTTTTTGTAAACTTTTAGCTTTAATTAGCAATACAACGCCTTATCTTTGAGCGTGGCTATACGCAAATCTATAATCGCTTCTTTTTTGTTGTTGCTCTTTACAGCGATGCAAATTTCCATTGTCCATGAGTTTTCTCATGATGACGACAGCATAGGTTGTGACATTTGTTTAATTGCACACAATTTTCAATCGCAGTCTTATGACCTAGCACCACAACTGGATTTCCATCCCTCTGTATTTGTTAGTAGTAAAGAAAAAGTTGTTATTGATATCGCTTTCGCGAAAGCGGAATCTCAGCCAATTGTCCACACCACAAGACCTCCACCAGCTTCAATTATAAGCTTCTAGATTAGAAAAGCAGCCTATTTTGTTTCTTTTTTACTCGTATTTCTTTAAAAAAAGAGCTGTAGTGAAGCTACAGCATATTTTTTATAAGTTATCTGATTAAAAAACAATTTAAATTATTTACGCCTCTTCTTTCATCTTAAACGGCTGTACCCCTTATCAGTTGAGTATCTCGCCTACCTGATACATATTCAAACAATTTCGAACTGAAAACCTCGCGTCTATTTACTTTTTTTTCTGTTGCTCGTATCTTAAAAAATAAGATGTTAGTTGTACTTCCATCAGTTTAGTACAAATCATTATTCTTAAATTTTTTAAATTATTCTAACAGAAATAAAATTCAAATTCTTCAACGAATTTTTCCAATAGAACTTGTAAAATTTAAACTTCCAACATGTTTACGAAACCTCTCGTAGCGATAGCTTTATTAGCAAGCTTTTGTTATACCCATGCACAAGAATGCACCCTTGTACTCCAAGGTAAAATAACAGATTTTCACGATTCCCAACCGCTAGAGTTGGCTCAAATTTATGTGGAACAACTTCAAAAGACCTACATCTCAAAATCAGATGGATCTTATGAAATCACAGATTTATGTCCTGGAAATTATAATATAAGCATCTCACATTATGATTGTGACACCAAAAAAACAGAAATTAAAATTGATCAAAATAAGACACTCCACATCACTTTAGAACACCATATCAATGACCTAAAAGAAATGAAAATACTGGCCGATGTGCATGACAATCATTCCAACACACAATCCAGCACGAGAATCAAGGCCAAAACTATTCAACAATACAGCGGCGCATCTTTAGGTGATGCACTGGCTACCGTCTCAGGAGTTAGTACTCTCAAAACAGGAAATAGTGTCGTAAAACCTATTATTCACGGACTTTATGGAAGTCGTGTAGCCATCGTAAATGACGGAATGCGGCAACAAGATCAAGAATGGGGTGTGGAACACGCGCCCAATATAGATATCAATACGGCGAGTACTATTGAAGTTATAAAAGGAGCCAGTGCCTTGCGTTATGGTGGCGATGCGATAGGTGGCACCATTCTTATAACACCTGCTCGCGTGATTGCAAAAGACACCTTAAATGGTCACGCCATCATGCAAGGGCAGACTAATGGTCGTGGCGGCAGTGCGACGACTACCGTTAATAATTACCGAAAATCTGGATGGTACCAGCAGGCAACACTTACCTACAAAAAGCTAGGAGATTTTGAAGCGCCAGATTATGTTTTGAGCAATACAGGAAGTGAAACCACCGCAGTTAAGTTGGGTATAGGCTTCAAAACATTTGAATATGGGGCTAGTGCCAAGTATTCCTACTACCAAAGCGAAATAGGCATCCTAAGAGCATCACATATAGGAAATGCCAGTGATTTAGTACGCAGCATCAACTCCGGACAACCACTTATTATAAATGACTTTACCTACAATATCGAAGCGCCTAAACAACAAGTGGCACATCATGGGTTGCAATTCAATGCTTTTAAACGATTTGCTGGATTAGGTAAATTGAGTATGGACTATTCCTTTCAGTTTAATAACCGAAAGGAATTTGACATCAGGCGCGGTGAAAATGCAGGCCGTGCTTCTCTAGACATGGATCTACAAACACAAAACATAAGTGTATACGCTATGGTAGATGCTTTTGAAAACACCATTTATGAAGCTGGTATAGATTACATGACCCAGGTGAACAGACCTGATGCAGCAACAGAAGTTAGAAGGTTGATTCCAGATTATAATGCAAATAAAGTGGGTGCGTTTACCAGCGTTACCCATAATCCTTCTGAGAATTGGGTGCTGGATGCTGGGTTGCGATACGATCGCTACCACATCAACGCTACTAAGTTCTACTTACAAAGCCGTTGGGAAGATTTAGGCTATGACGAGCAATTTGCTTCTTTTGAAATAGGCAGAGAAGGCAATCAAATAAAGACCCAGCCCGAATTTCAATACGATTTATTTGCTTTTACAGCTGGAGCAAAATATGAGTTTAACACAGACTACGATCTTTCTATTAACTTAAGTAGTGCTAACCGCGCACCTAATCCCAGCGAATTGTTCAGTGACGGATTGCATCATGCCTTGGCAACGATTGAATTGGGAAGGCTGGATTTAAGAAAAGAACAATCCTATAAAATCAATACTGCTTTTCATGTAAATAAAGGACGTTTGGATTTGGAAATCAATCCTTATCTCAACTTTGTAAATGACTTTATACAATTAGTTCCTACCGGATTGGAAACAACTATTCGCGGTGCTTTTCCTGTGTTTCAATACGAGCAAATTAACGCTAGATTATATGGTATTGACCTTCATGCGAGTTATGATTTTTGGACCAAAAAACCAGCTAAAAAGAGATATACCCATCCCAATGAACTCGTTTATAAAGCCGTAAAACTTCTAAGCCTAGAAACCAACATGTCCTACATTCATGGAACAAGCACCAGCGATGAAGAGCCATTAATAGACATGCCACCAGCACAAATCCAAACGCAGCTCACTTGGTACAACGCTGGTATACAGAATTTCGATCTTTACGTTTCCAATCATGCTGTTTTTCAACAAAATAGGTTTCCAGATAACAACTTCCCAGTTAGTATCCCTAATGATGAAGGACAACTCATTACCTCTACGGTAGATATTTCTAGCACTCCGGCTGCTTATAGTTTATGGAATGTGGGTGCTAGTTACGCTTTCGCGAAAGCGAATACCAAAATCAACCTCACCGTAAACAATTTATTAAATAGCCAGTACCGCAATTACCTCAACCGACAGCGTTTTTATGCAGACGAAATAGGAAGAGACCTTCAATTACAAATTATCTATAACTTTTAAAAACAATAAAAATGAAAACAATGAAAACAACAAAAAAAATGAAAACCATGAAAAATTCCATCCCTGTATTAAGTCTAGTGGCTTTATTATGTATGACGTCCTGTACGGATGACGATGAAGTACAAATCATCAATGAAGAAGAACTGATTACCACTGTAGAATTAGAATTGACCAGCTCCACTGATGCCGCAAATGTCATCCTGTTTACATCTGTCGATATAGATGGCGACGGACCTGACGATCCAGTGATCACGATTACGGGTACGATCAACGCAAATACTTCTTATGACGGAAGTATTAGATTTCTTAATGAATCCATTGCGCCCACTGAAAATATCACAGAAGAAGTGATTGAAGAAGGAGATGAGCATGAGGTGTTTTACAGTTCTAGTTTAGCCGATTTCTCTATCACAAAAATAGACCTTGACGCAAATGGCAATCCGCTAGGAGTGATCACCACATTACAGACTGGAGCCGTAGGAACGGGAACGTTAACAGTAGTACTGCGTCACGAACCTACCAAGCCTAACGACAACACTTTATCTGGTGCTGGCGGTGAGACTGATGTGCAAGTGAGTTTTACTTTAGCGGTAGAGTAAATTACCTGGATTACCTATTATTTAAAGCCTATTGAAGTAATTATTGCTTTGATGGGCTTTTTTGATTCTTATAAATTCCGTTTAAAAAACAATCCTACTTCCTGTTTTTAATACCTAGTCCTCCAGAAGATCCAATTCTTCGGTACCAAAAGACCCGCGTTGTTCCGGATTCCAGAATCCGTAATCCAAACGAATTCTAATGTAATAGGCTAGAGTATTTCCTTTAGGAATAAAGATTTTTTGATCGCTTGATTCCAGAGCTATACCGTACTCAAAAGGAGTAGCATCAAGATTTTCAAAATTATTAATTTAAATAGATACGTAACCTACAAAAAAGTTCTGCCCAGGTTTTAAATGGAAGAGCACGATCTCAATTTAAAACCCAACTTCAGCACACTCATTTTAAATGTAATAGTTATCAATACTTCTCTGGATTTTCAATCACATCCTGTGCTTTGGCCTGATGCTTTTGCAACAACTCAGGATCCATTTTTCTGAGCAATGCCATCATCATATTCATGCGTTGATTTCCTTTAAAATGTTCTTGTTTTTCGGCAAGGAAATTCCAGTATAACGAGTTAAAGGGACAAGCGTCTTCTTCGGCCTTCTTTTTAGTTACTTTGTACGCACAACCTTTGCAATAGTTACTCATTTTATTGATGTAACTACCGCTGGAAACATATGGTTTAGTGGCAACAATGCCGCCATCTGCCCATTGAGACATCCCTCTGGTATTGGTGATTTCCACCCATTCTATGGCGTCGATGTAAATTCCCAGATACCACTCATCCACATAACTAGGATCTGTCATGGTAAGCAGCGCGTAATTACCAGTTATCATCAACCGCTGTATGTGATGTGCGTAAGCGTTATCTAGCGAGTTATTAATGGAATGCTTCAGACAATTCATTTTAGTGTCTCCCGTCCAGTAGAATTCTGGAAGTTTGTTTCTGTTTTCTAATGCATTCTTAGTTTGATATCCTGGCATTTCAGCCCAGTAAATCCCACGCATGAACTCGCGCCAACCTAAAATTTGTCTTATAAATCCCTCTACCTGGGAGATATCTATGACTGGTGTTTCGCTTTCGCGAAAGCGAGATAAAACAGTCTGAATTACTTCTGTAGGAGATAGGAGTTTGCAATTCATTGCAAAACTTATTCTGGAGTGAAATAGAAAATCCTGATCGGTATGCATGGCGTCTTGGAAATCGCCAAAATGCACCAACAAATGCGCACAAAAGTAATCCAACACCTCTAATCCCTCCTGGCGTGTTGTGGGCCAATCAAATTTAGAAGGGTCGATACGACCTATGGTTTTCACTCCTTCTTTTTCCAACAAGTCCGTAATTTCAGAAACTTCCTTTTTAAAAGCTTTCTCTGGAGGAATGGCTGTTTTCTCATCCCATTTATTGCGATTGCTCTGATCGTAATTCCATTTACCGCCTTCTGGTTCTTTATCACCTTCGATCATGATATCGTATTTCTTACGCATATCGCGGTAAAAGTATTCCATGGTCCAGCGTTTTTTTCCCTCAAAAAACTTTTCCACATCTTTTCTTTTGGTCAAGAAATGCTCCGTGTCATAACCTTGCCACTCTATGTCCAATGATTTACAAAAATTGATTAACTGTTGGTCCAATCGCCATTCATCTGGCGCTAGATATTCGAACTTTTCAATCTGGTGGTCTTTGATGAGTTGTTGTAGATTTTGTACGAGATCCTGAGTATTATTTTTATCGTCCAGGTGGTAATAAACGCTCTTCCAACCGCGCTCTTGGATCCAAGAATTAAAACTACGCATCGCCATAAAGTAAGCCACTACTTTCTGAATGTGATGGGTCACATAATCTGTTTCTTGACGCATTTCTGCCATGAAATAAATCACATTCTTTTGATCTTCTTCAAACCAAGAGTGTTTATGGTTAAGTTGATCTCCTAATACCAGTCGTAAAGTTTTCATATTTTATTTTGTAAAGCCGTTGCAATACGTTTTATTTTTCTGCCAAGCCTTAGCAGAAAAGTTTTTCTTGCTAAGCCGTCTCAAGACAACTTAGCTAGCTTATCATCTCGATAATTTTTTAAACCAACAACTGTTTAATGGCTGTTGCGTTTTTGATCCGTCGTACCGTTTAAAACCGCTGCGGTTGCCTTAGCCACAATCTCTTTTAAGTACTGATTTCCATTATGGCAAAATCTCACAAGATCTGCCATCGCTTATTTCCAGTTCGAATTCAAGTTCCGTCTCTGATTCGTTTCTAAAACAATTCATCTTGCAACCACAGTTTTTGGAACTTGCCATCGGCATCATAGCGGCTGGCTTGAAATTGTATATTAAATGTTCTATTTCTTGGATCATTTCCCACACCACTATTATACATCCAGTTGCCGTAATTGGAATGTACATCATAATCGATAAGAATGTGCTCAAAATAAGCAGCTCCTATTCTCCAGTCTTGCTCTTTATGCATGGACCAATAACTAGCAACATTTTGGCGACCGCGATTACTCATAAATCCGGTAGAAGCCAGTTCCTTCATATTTGCGTTTACAAAAGGCTCATGTGTTTCTCCTTCCATCCATTTTTTGAGTTCGCGCTCATTGGATTTCCACTCGTAATCGTTTTGTAAAATCCCTCCTATCTGAAATATTTGATCCTTGTGCTTTAAGGACACATACTTAAAGAAGTCACGCCATACCAATTCAAAAATAAGCCAATACGTGTCTTGATTTTTCTTAATTTCTTTTTCAAATCGGGTTACTTCCCAATAAATTTGCCTCGCAGATATACAACCTATAGCCAGCCATGCACTAAACTTACTGCTGTAATCGATACCTATCAGGCCGTTTCTCGTCTTTTTATAATATTGAAGTTTCTTCGTTTGCCAAAAATAATGATCCAGACGTTCCCATACTGCTGTTTCACCACCGTCCCAAGGAAAAGCACTTCGGCTGTCCTTTGCAAACTCTTCTAATCCTAATTCTGTGAGAGTTGGAATAGTGGTTTGCTCTACTTCTAGTGCAACTTGCAAATAACCGGTAATGTCTACTAGTGCTCTAACTTTAGCTTGCTTTTCGCATTTTTTACGGAATTCAGTAAAGACTTTAGGCACTTGCTTCCAAGTCTCAAAAGGAACTTCATCCGGGTGGTACAAAAACTGGTCGTAAAAACGATGCCCTTTTACCTTCTCTTTAAGTCCCGCTTTCTCCAGAGCTATTCCTAAGTCCTCTTCTTGTTGTAACTCATCACGAGTCCATTCCTTTTGAAGGAAGATATTGGATATATCCTGCTTCTCCATCAATTCTGGAAATACTTCAGCTGGTGTGGCGTGAAAGATTAAAAGCGGAATACCGTGCTTTTCTAGACTAGAGCGCAAATCTGCTAAAGCTTCTCTAATAAATTGTGCTCGGTATTTTCCTGTTTTACCAAAGGGTATATCAATACCTAAATCAAAGCAGCCTTCTTTATAAAAAGCAGGATCAAAACAATAGGCTGCAATTACGCTTCCGTCATTCTCACATGCCGCTTTTAAGCTTTGATTATCCTGTATTCTTAAATCATTTCTAAACCAGATAAGGTTGTTCATATATTATTATTTATCAAGTTGTTATAAAACAGCTGTGCTGTTTTTACAATGTCTTTACTATAATTTAAAGATGTATCACAATGAATTATTTGTACCATTGACCGACCACATCTTTACAGATGTATAAGTTCTTTTCCAAGAGAAAACCTTACAGATCTAGGTGCAGTTCATAAATTTTTAAAGGGGGAAACGCCATCTAGCGATGACACTATATCAACTAGTATTGCACCTATCCTATGTTCTTCCTTCCAAATAAGTGAAGGGTTACATCAACAAATCATTTATTAGAACTGCACTTCTTACTGCAATACTTAACTGTTTCCCAATTCTTTTCCCACTTTTTACGCCAAGTAAATTCGCGGTTGCAAACGGGACATACTTTAGTAGGTAGTTGGTGCTGGTTTCGTGCTTTTTGTGCCATAACATTTTCCGCACAGGCGGAACTCTATTTAAATTACTCTCAATACCTGTACCGCACAGGTGTAACTTTATTTAAATCGTTTTAGTAGGGTATACCTTACTAGAAAACTTTTTAAATAAAAAAAAATGATTACAAGTAACTTATTTGTTATGACACACAGTTATAAAATTATTCAACTGATTTTTTATAAACACTGATTAATTTCCTGTTTTTAGAGAAATTTCATATAACTTTTTATCCACTTGAGCATAAGAAAGTCGTTTCTCTGTTTTTGCAGCAGCATAACCATCGAGACCGTTTATAGTGACGGTTCCCGCCTTTCCTAAATCCAACCAGCCATCTTCATGCAAGATATCTGGGTCAAGGAAGACCTCTGTAATTTTACAAATAACTAGAATACAATTGTTCTCTTCTAGGTAATATTCGTTCACATATTCTGCCACTAATTGCACTGGAGATTCTTTTACAAATGGCACTGCATACCCATCTCGTTCTAGCTTTTCAATTTCTAATTCCTCAAATTCTGAAATATTTTTATCATATTTGGCACTGGATTGATGTGCTACATTTACTAAAGATACTGGAATATGATTCAGCGTTATTTTACCCGTTTCTTTCAGGTTATAATACGTATGTCCTGCTCCGTGTCCTAAAGGTCGTTGCACAAAACTGAACAATGCTGGATCACTTCCCAAATGGGTAACACTACTAAAGATAGCTACATTATCTACACCGTCTTTTGATCTCGTGGCTAGAAGGTTGGCACTCTTAAATCCAGTAACACTATTCACTAAATTAGCTCTATAAATCCGCTCGTAACTTTGAAGTTCCTTATGGTTGATGTGTTTCATTTGATTAACTATCTTTCTCAAAGGTAGAACAATACACGAGTGTAGCAGGCTTTTAAGGTGTTTAAACTTTATTAAATTGCTGCTATGGATATAGAAAAGGCTTTTGAGATCAACAAAGAAACTTGGAATACCAAAACAGGTATTCATTAAAAAAGAAAATTTTATGATAAGCAGGCTTTCGCGAAAGCGAGAAACTCATTAAAACGTTGTGAAATCGACGCATTAAAAGATGTAAAAGGAAAGAGCTTATTACATTTACAGTGTCACTTCGAACAAGATTCCTTGAGCTGGGCAAACAATAGAGCGCAAATAACAGCAGTGTATATCTCTGACAAGGCTATCGAGCTTGCAAAACTTTGAGCCTAGCATTAAAAATTCCCACCCACTTAGTACGCTACAATGTATTAGAAACGTCACAACATATAAAGCAACAATTTGATATTGTTTTACCCGTTACGGAGTCACAGGTTGGTTGCCAGATTTAAAACCTTGGGCTCAAATAATAGCCCAAAGATTACAGCCTGGCGGCGTTTTTTATATGGTAGAGTTCCATCCTATTTTATGGATGTTTGACTAGAGTGAAGAAAAACCCACTTTAAAATATCATTATTCACAAAATGAAACCATCTACGATGAATATCCCGTCACCTATGCAGATCCTAATTCAAAAATGATCTCTAAAGAGTACGGATGGAACCATTCTCTAAGCGAGGTGATCCAGTCCTTACTTGAGGCAGGTCTAACTGTAGAATTATTTGCAGAGCACGATGGCAGTCCTTATGACGTATTTCCTGATATGGAATTGAATGATGACGGACTTTATTATACCAAAGACGGTTTGAGTCCTAGTTTGTTTGAATTGAAGGCGAGGAAAGGAAATTGAATTCGAACTTGAACTTGAATTTGAACTTGAAAATCTTAAACTTGTGAGGATTCGCCATGAGAAATAGCTCGATTGATCCTAATACTTGAAAGGCAAACTCACTGGTTTTAAACAGCTATTGAGACAGAATGTAGCGAAGCCGTTATGCAACGACTTGACATTTAATTAATTTTTGGATAGGAAATAAAAAAATCCCTTTTCAATAGCATGAAAAAGGATTTTTCTATAGCATGAAATACATCTCTAAGAGTCCACCACTTCAGCATCTGGCGCATTTTTCATAACGCTTTGAATGCCGCTATCACGAGTATTTTCTGACTCGTACATTTCGCTTTTACCTATAACCTGACCATTAGTTTCGGTAAGGTTAAAATAAGACTGGCTGGACGTACTAACTCCATTGGTATACCGATTTTCATCTGGAGCGTTCTTGCGTACCGATTCTATTCCATTATCGCGAGCTGCTTTAGTATTGTAACCTTCACTGGCTAGAATCGTTTGCCCGTTTCCTGCTTTTAACCTGAAACGAAATTCTCCTGACTTATTTTTATAAACTTCAAATTTTCCCATGTTTGTATTTTGTATTGACGAGATAAAGGTAAGGAATGAGTCTGGTATGTAGGAATAATGAGTGCTAAAACCTTCTCTCTGACCCTTTTTGCAAGCTTTCTATATCACAGCACTTTTACAGGTGTAAATCAGCGGTAGCATTTCCTGTTTTAGAATTCTCTTTTTAGGTGTCGTAATGAGTGAATCGAAGTAGTTATAGAACACAAACATTACTCCCATAAAAAAAGACCGTCTTTTCAGACGGTCTTTTTAATATTTCCATCCTTACTATAGGATTAGGAGATTTGTTTTCCACTGCGTTTACGCTGGCCTTCATCTAGAATTACTTTACGCAATCTTAAGAAATTAGGCGTTACCTCAACGTATTCATCCTTTTGAATGTATTCTAAAGCTTCTTCAAGAGTAAACTTTACAGGTGGAGCGATCTTTACTTTGTCATCGTTACCAGCACTACGTACGTTAGAAAGCTTCTTAGTTTTCGTAAGGTTAACTGCTAGATCATCTGGTCTAGAGTTTTCTCCTACTACCTGACCACCGTAAATTTCTTCACCTGGATAGATAAAGAATTTACCACGATCTTGTAATTTATCCATAGAATAAGGAATAGACATCCCTTTTTCCATAGAGATCATAGAACCGTTAGTACGACCTTGGATAGCGCCTTTATATGGTTCAAAACCTACAAAACGGTGGTTCATAATCGCTTCTCCAGCTGTAGCTGTGATCAATTGATTACGCAATCCTATAATACCACGAGAAGGAATTTTAAATTGACAAACCATACGTTGCCCTTTAGGCGCCATACTGGTCATTTCTCCTTTTCTCAAGGTTACCATTTCGACAGCTTTACCACTTACGTCATCAGGTAAGTCAATGGTAAGCTCTTCAATAGGCTCACATTTTACACCGTCAATTTCTTTTATAATTACTTGTGGCTGTCCTATCTGTAATTCATAACCTTCCCGACGCATCGTTTCAATCAATACAGAAAGGTGTAATACACCACGACCGAAAACCATAAATTTATCAGCTGCACCAGTATCGTGTACTTGTAAGGCAAGATTCTTTTCTAGTTCTTTAGTTAAGCGGTCATTAATGTGACGAGATGTTACAAATTTACCATCCTTACCGAAGAAAGGAGAATCGTTAATCGTAAACAACATACTCATCGTAGGCTCATCAATAGCAATCGTTGGCAAGGCTTCAGGATTTTCAAAATCAGCAACGGTATCGCCTATTTCAAAACCTTCCAATCCTACAATCGCACAAATATCACCAGCCTTCACTTCATCCGTTTTAGCTTTTCCCATACCGTCAAAGACATATACCTCTTTCACTTTAGTTTTAGTGACAGAACCATCACGCTTGCATAAAGAAACGTTTTGGCCTTCCTTAATAGAACCTCTCTTCACTCTACCTATCGCGATACGACCGGTGTAATTAGAGAAATCTAAAGAAGTAATCAATATTTGAGTTGATCCTTCTTCCACAACGGGAGCAGGCACATGTTCAAGAACCATATCTAATAATGGCTCAATATCAGTCGTTTCATCTTTCCAGTCTAGAGACATCCAGTTGTTCTTTGCACTACCGTAAACGGTAGGAAAGTCCAGTTGCCATTCTTCAGCACCCAGTTCGAACATCAAGTCAAAAACCAACTCATGTACCTCATCTGGAGTACAGTTTTCTTTATCTACTTTGTTCACCACCACACAAGGCTTTAACCCTAAGTCGATAGCTTTTTGCAATACAAAACGCGTTTGAGGCATCGGTCCTTCAAATGCATCTACTAGAAGTAGCACACCGTCTGCCATGTTCAATACACGTTCCACCTCTCCACCAAAATCGGCGTGACCAGGAGTATCGATGATATTGATCTTAGTTCCTTTGTACATTACTGATACGTTCTTTGCAAGGATGGTAATCCCGCGTTCCCGTTCAATATCGTTGTTATCAAGGATTAAGTCTCCGGTAGCTTCATTCTCACGGAAGGTTTCACAGTGGTGTAAAATCTTATCTACTAACGTAGTCTTACCGTGGTCTACGTGAGCAATAATCGCGATGTTTCTAATATCTTTCATAAAATAAGTGCTTCTAAGCGGCTGCAAAAATACTGTTATTTATTGATTTTAAGAGCGTTATTACGTTAAATGATCGTTACCATTAACAGCTTGATTCTCAAAGCCTCTTCTTACCTCACCTTCACCTCTCCAAGAAAAAGGAGTTTTTCACTCTGCTGGAAAAACCTTTGATTTTCAACAATTGCTTTTATTTTTTTAACTGTTCCCTTTTGCAATAGCAATATTGCTTCCAGCTTCTCTGCTTCTGTGTCATTCTATAGGTTACATTCAGATACAGCATATTTTATACTGCAAAATATTTTATACTGCAAAGTTCTTACGGCACTAATTCCCAATCAACACCAAAAACATTTGCTTATAATTAGAGCGCGTAAAGACGTAATACCCAGAAAATACGAGATCATCAACATCTGTTTTCTTAGACTTATAATCTCCCTGATAAGTGCTTGCTTATGCCAATAGTTGTTGAAGAGCTTTGTTGGAAGAAATTGAAGAAAGCAGAAAATTTATTCCATGAAAAGCGCTCCGTTAAGGCCGCTTTGAATGTTTTTACACAGAATAATACTTATGGCGAATTGCTTGCGTCTTTACGAACTGCGCCAGACTTCAAACTATTAATAAAAGGAGGAACCAAAAGCAATTCACACCAACATTCTATAAATATCTCGGAAGTTGAAGCAATGCATCACTCTCGCAGCTTTCGTCAGATGCAATAAAAAATAAGAACCGTAAGCAATTCACAACAAGAGTAAGTTGAAGACTTTTGATTTATTCCATTATACCAACTTCCATTTGTAAAAAAAAAGTCCAGCTACAAAAAACATAAAACTCCCATTATTAGTCTTCTCTTCCGTATTCCTTAGCTCTTGCAACAGTAAAAAGAAACAAATATCAATCCACAAGACAAAGTTATATCAATGGAGAAACCTACTAAAAATAGAGCTATCCCAAACAAAAAAAGGATTTGATTATGACGTGATCTCTAATCAGCCTGTTGCATTAAGCGCATTTGTACGTTGCATTTTGAAGATTCTAAAGGGAATCTATAGGTGGGAACAAATGGTTATGGCGTAATGCATTTTGATGGGGAATCGTTGGGTTATTTCTTAAGAAATAATAGTTTTGGTGGGGGAAGCTGTTCGTACCATTCTAGAGGATACAAATATTGATCCATGGTTTGCCACAAACAAGGGACTCACATAATAAAATGGAATGTGTTTACCAATAAAACAGAGAAAATGGCCTTCCCGTCAAGAATTTATAAGTTTTACCATTGATAGTAAAGGGCTGCTATGAATAGGTACTTTGCAAGGCGCCTGTCCCTTTAAGAGGGATGACCAACAGAAAAATAGTGCACCGCATTATGAAAGATAGCAAAAGAACTATGTGGTTTACTACGAACTGCGGTGCATATAAATATAAAGGCGCCAGCTCAATGCATCTTTTTACAAAAGACGGCGATATAACAGGTGAATAAGTATGGCGTATGTATGAAGATCAACAAGGTAATATGGTTTCCTGTAGAAAATAATGGCAGTTACCTATACCACAGAACTTCATTTGCTAATTACTCTACAAAAGACGTTCTTTTGACTAATACCGTCCAATCCATTTATCAAGATAAAAAAGGAAGGATATGGCTAAGTGGCTGCATGAGGTTATTTAATTTTGATGGCGATAGGTTTCATTACATGACTAAAAATGATGTGACCCATCAGACCAGACAAACTATAATTGTAGTGTTAAGTTGGTTTAAAATTGACACGAATATTTAAAAACGATATCAGAACAGATACATCCTAAAATAGCTGACCACTGTCTGTTGATGTTCCAGCTTATTACGCTTTTGCGAAAGCAGAATTTAAAAAAGACTTCGATCTTATGTATTTTGCATGCCATTATCAATATAGGAAAACACCGTTTTGCCTCTCAACCGTTAAGTCTTTCTTAATTTAAAGGGATTATTACTCCCTCAATTTTGTCAGACGTTTGTAAATCATACCTTTGTATCGATACAAAATATCAAATTTTATGAGTCAAGTAAAAGCAAATGACACTGTAAAGGTGCACTACACAGGAAAATTAAAAGCAAACGGACAAGTTTTTGACACCAGTACTGAAAGAGAGCCATTAGAGGCTCAATTGGGTCAAGGTTCATTGATACCAGGTTTTGAAAAAGGTCTCGTAGACATGAAAGTTAATGAGAAAAAAACCATTGAGATCCCAAAGGAAGAAGCCTACGGAGAGATCATGGAAGATCTTTTTCATAAAATACCTTTAGATCAATTGCCACAGGAAGTAAAGCCAGAGGTAGGTATGGGACTTGTTTCTAAGAACCCTGATGGTACAGAACGCCAGTTGCGTGTAGCTCAAGTTGAGGAAGATCACATCATAGTAGATGCAAACCATCCACTTGCTGGACAAGACCTAGTATTTGAACTAGAAGTAGTGGAGATTCACTAATCTTCACTCCTATTTATATAGTAAAGCCCATCGAGATCTTTCTCGATGGGCTTTTTTTATGGAGTCAATTAGATCAGACTGCCTTCATCATCCCTACTAAAAAAGCAGTTTATTTTATTTTAAAACAATTTATAACTTTACAAGCTGCACGAGTTATCTTTAACCATAAAAATATTATGCTCAAACAATTCCTTTTTTTGTTAATTCCCTTTTTAAGTTTAAGCCAGAATTATACCTCTTATAAAACAGGAAGCAGTACAGACCTTGTTACTAATCCTGCCGGTGGCGTTTGTCTAATGGGTGGAGCAACTGAAGATGACAATGCCATGCGCTGGTTTTTACAACGAGCAAACGGTGGCGATATAGTTGTCTTAAGAGCTTCTGGCAGTGATGGATACAATACCTATTTATACACGACTCTAAATAGTAGTGTAAACTCTGTAGAAACCATTGTATGCCATACGGCTGCGGCCAGTCATGATGCTTATGTGATTCAAAAAATCAATCAGGCAGAAGCGATATGGTTTGCAGGTGGCAACCAGTGGGATTATGTAAGTCAGTTTAGGGATAGTCCTTTGTCTATAGCACTTAACAATGCAATTACACAACGCAATATAGTTATAGGTGGCACTAGTGCAGGTATGGCTATTATGGGAGAATATTATTTTAGCGCTCAAAACGGAACGATAACTTCTACCACAGCTCTTAATAATCCTTATGCCTCAAACGCTACTATTAGTAATACACCTTTTTTAAATAACATTCATCTACAACAGACCATCACAGATACACATTTTGATAGTCCAGATCGCAAAGGTCGCATCAGTAGTTTTATGGCCAGAACTTATACCGATACTGGCATTGCCATAAAAGCCATAGCTTGTGACGAGTACACATCCGTATGTATTAATCCGAATGGTATAGCCAGAGTTTATGGTGATCATCCTTCTAATGATGATAATGCATATTTTATACAATCTAACTGTGAGCTTGTCAATCCCACACCTGAAAATTGTGCTCCTTCTACTCCACTCACATGGAATTATGATGGAGCAGCTCTAAAAGTGTATCAAATTAAAGGGACTGGTAGTGGCGCTAACTTTTTTGATTTGAACGATTGGCAAACAGGCTCTGGTGGTAACTGGATACAGTGGAGTGTTTCAAATGGCTCGTTTATGGAAGAGATGGGAACCCCTATATCTTGTGTAACTGCGAGCATAGAAGATATAAATAATCGACTCGTTTTGTTTTCTAATCCAGTAAGTGATATATTGGAATTTGAATTGTTAGAAGATAAAAGTTCTATTCAAACAGCTTACTTATACAATCTCAGCGGTGCAAAAGTCTTAAAGCTACTAAATAAGCATAATGATGCCTACTTTAAAATACCGGTAAGCGATTTAAAATCTGGTGTTTATTTTTTAAGCGTTACTACAGCCAATGGAGATTATTTAAAGAAATTGGTTATCGATTAATTTTATAACAGCCTGTCTTATTCTATTTTTAATTAAAGTGTTATGTATGAATTAATCCAAAATGAATGCAACACAATTCGTCTATAAAGGAAAGGTCTTTAACTTCCAAAATTGAGTAACTTACCTTCAAAAATAAATAGTCATTTATCTTTTATGTCTATTCATAATACCCATTGAACAGCAAGATCCCAAGTATAAATCGCTGCTTTTAACCTTTAGTTTGATTGGAAAAACTAAAAGTAACGAAGGCTCTATTTTTTTTACCTGAATCCAACACGAACCATTCTATAAATTTCAAACGTATCAGAAAGTAGGGTTGCTAAAGTAGTTGGAAAAGCCACTGTTCTGGTTGTATGATCTGAAAATAAATTTCGCAATACTTTTCCATCCCTCTAAAAATAAAGACATACTTGCCGATCATGATTATTAAAAGGAGAAGCTCCAATAATGTACACTTTCGATTTAGATAACTCTAATTGCTGAGTATTCCCATACACTCATTGCTATAACAACTGCAAATAACAAACAGGCTTTTTTTGATTTCGACGGGGAAATAAAAATAGGCCAAACAGATGAGTATGCCTTAAACTATGCGCAAGTCAGATAAGGAAAGATGTGAAAAAGAATCAATAGAATACCGCAAGAAGAATCGGTATTTAAAATAGACTTATTCCATTGATAAAGTCCGTGTTAACCATAGGATTACCAACTACAACAAATGATTAGGTCTAAGTTTTACAACTTTCAAACACCAGTGAATTTATGATATATCAGTTTAGAAATAAGCTGATATAACTTATTATAATAAGCACTTATAAAAATGAGATCAACTGACTAGAATACATAAAAAAAGGCTCCTTATTTCTAAGGAGCCTTTTTAATGTGGTTGTTGATTTAATACTATGCTTCTGACTTCTTAGATGAAGCAGCGGCTAGACCAAAGATTACAAGACCAAAACCTATCTTATTGATAGCATCACCGATGTTGTAAACAACGTCCATTGCCTCTTGAGCTACTTTTGGATCTTCAACTAATTGTAGACCGAATAAACCTCCCTCAGTACCTAAAATGTAACCAAGTGGGTAGATTGCCCATCCTACTAATACGAACCAGCACAACACGTTATGTGCTTTCAATACTGCTCCACCAGCTGCAACAGCAAGTTTCTTAGCCTCACCAAACCATATGATGTAAACTATTAAAAAGTAAGCAATTCCAGATGCAAGACCCCATACCCATTGAGCAGTAGGATTTCCTAGTGCAACAACTTCACCGAAATATCCAGTTGTTAGCATTACTACAGATAAGAAAATTAATTTCCACATAAGTCCTAGTTTTGCACCAGCAACTTTAAGTATCAAGTAAAATTCAACACACATAAGTGGCACTGTTAATGTCCAGTCTACATATCTGAAGAATGTAGGAGACTCGTTGAAAGCAGCATAATAATCACGCATATAGAAATAATGCACAGCTGCAATAAAGGTAATTAGACCTGAAACTAAAACAGAAGTTCGCCACTTGCTGTCAAATTGACTCAGGGATAAAAAGAAGAAAGCACTTGCTGCCATCATGGCCATGCTTCCAATGAAAAACGTAAATCCTACGTAGTCATCGGTAGCCATTTTCGCTACCTCAAGATTTAAAAGTAAATTATTCATAATTATTGGTTTTTATATTACAGTAAAGGTACAACGTAATAGTTAAAGTTGTTTAACTTTACAATGTTAATATTAAACAAAAATAATGTCTGAGAAATTACGCCTCTACAATATCATTATGGTGTTGAGTTTTTTTGCTTTATGGCTCTCTATACAAATCCCTGAAGATTTAGAAGTGGCTATTGGATATTTTCTAATCCTTACTATAGGAGTAGGACACGGAGCAAATGACCTAAAGATTTATTTTAATTCTAGAAAATTAAGCCTAAAAAAAACAATAGTATTCGTAACTATTTATGCACTAATTGTTTTGATCGGATTTGCCTTGTTTTTCTTTGTGCCCGAAATCATTTTAACCGTATTCCTTTTAATAAGTGGCTACCATTTTGGACAAGAACATTTTGAAAAATACAAGTTAAACACATCGTGGTTGACCCACGTATTTTTATTGTCTTACGGCTTTAGTATTATTCTTACTCTATTAGTCCTGCATCACGAGGAAAGCCTCCCTATTATTAATGACCTTTTAAATGTTTCCGTTTCGTACACTTTTTTGTTATACCCTTTGATCGCATCTGTGGCATTGTTAGCGCTTAGTTCTCTAAAAGTAATGCAACCCCTAATGTGGAAAACAATAGCCAGAGAGCTCTTCTATCTAGTCCTTATATACGTTTTATTTCAATCAGCAAGTTTGCTTTGGGGATTTGCCATTTATTTTATCCTGTGGCACAGTGTCCCTTCTATACATAGTCAGATTGTGTTTTTAGAAGGTACCGTATCTAATTTTTCTGTTAAAAAATACATATTAAATTCGTTGCTTTATTGGATAGCCGCTCTGATATTTTTAAGCCTGCTCTATTACTTCTTAAAAGAGTACACAAGCCTTTTTCTCTCTACCATTATTGCCTTTTTAGGAGGCATTACATTTCCACACGTGATCGTCATGAATCAGCTGCACAAGAAATAGTTGTTTTTGCTGTGCACTGCTTTCGCGAAAGCGGAACACAAACAATAAACTTGCACCCATTTTTTAAGGATGCTATAAAAATTAATCCATGACAACGGGTCTCTGTATAGGAGTATCGCTTTTAACTACTACAAAAGCAGAAATAGCATAAAAAGCACTGCTGCTTCCCATGTTTATCCAGTTTTCCAGTTCGTATTCAAAATTAAATGCTGTACCAGCTCTGTTGGAAGAAAACACATCAATTCTAGTGGGCACTTCCATTCCTGGACACCATCCTGCGCGATCTGGCATCCAGTTTCCTGGCGCTTGATTACTAACTGGGTTGGAAGCACAACCTAAGGGAGCTAGATCGTGCTGAAACATCGTAGCTCCGTCAATCAAAACTTGATGAGTTCTAAAACACCACTCTGCACAAGGACGTCCATCAGAATCACCAGATGCCGTTTGTCCCCATCCAGAAATTACGGTGCGCAAGTGCGTGCTTTGAGCATTTGAAGGAACATTAATTGTTCTTGTCAGGTCAAAGGAATGGGTCACACCATATGGAATGCCAGCTAGTGAATTGTTGTCGTAGTTAAATAAACGCGCAATTTCATAATAAGCATAATCTGGCATTCCTTCTACATAGTCAAAATCTACACTCACTTCATATCCTCGAACGTTCCAGCACTCTGTCATAATCCTTAAACTTACACTACCCGAAAGTAGCGACTTAAAATCAGTTACATCAAATTCAAAACCACGTGGTAACTGACTGTTATCATTCCAATAAGGAGTTATGAATCGAGCGAGTTCGTAAAGTTCACCAGACAAGGGGTCTAGAACTTTAACATTTGCAAAGACATCCCATTCATCACAACCACCCGATGGACAAGTTAATTTTACGTACATGTTAATCGCTTCAAAATTTGACACATCGCTAGGTAAATTAAAAGTGTGTACAGCACTTTGAGAAAAGCCGGCACCAAAAGCTAATCGTTCTCTAGAAAAGGTTTGGTAATTTTGAATTCTAGGAGTTCCTGCACCACTAATAGTGATCACAAGATCAGTTGCTATAGCTGTGTTTTGGATAGTGATTTCACCTTGAAAACGATCCACCGACAGTGGAGCAAATCGAACGAAAAGCAAATTAGAAGAACTATCAATAGGCATCACTATGCTATTTGAAAACGCAGCCCCATCTAGAGATACTTCAAATACACTGCTAGAGCTAATCTGTATAGCTGTAGTCAGATTAGAATAGGATATCGTTAACGTTTTTACGGAGGAATATTGGTCAATTGGAGTGGGTTCAAAAAGGAGCTCACTTAACGAGGTGCTCAAAGATGCCGCATCTTCAGAACCGTCTGAACCAGAATCGCTATTGGAATCAGAGCTGCATTGAACCAAAATTAATGCCGAAAGAAAAAAAACGATATGCCTACAAGTATCTTTTACATTTTTCATAAATATCTAAATTTGTCTAAGCCTGTAATTTAACTCAAATAGAATAAATATCTAATTAAAATTTAACTGTCGAATCAAAAAAATGAATTATTTTATTCCATTTTAAGAATACAATACACGCGATGGTTGTCACTTTTGGAACGTCTATGAGCGTTGTATTTCTTTTTAAAATCAAGGCAAAATTTTAAATTTCAGAAAAAGAAAAAGAAAGCCTAAAGGGCCTGAGAGGATAGGTAATGAGAGTTAACCAATACAGCTGCCTCTGCCGAGCAGAATCAAAATACCTACTGATATTTTTATGACTACCTCACCTGCACGGAGACTGTAGAAGTACCGAACGGTCGAAGTTATGGGCTAAAAACTAAGGGTCCTTGTGCGAGGATTACCTTATTAATGGGGATAGCAGTCAAGTCACAAAAAATAGTTGTCACACCGACCCTAGGTTTCACCTATACATTTTCTATATCCAGACAACTGTAAACAAAAGACTTCTAATTGCTTGAACTTAAAGAGCCGAAATAGTATCTTTGCGGTCTTCAAAAAATGAGTTAAAAATATGTTTGATAATTTAACTGACAAGCTCGATAAAGCCATGCATGTTCTAAAAGGACATGGAAGCATTACAGAGGTAAACGTTGCAGATACTCTTAAAGAAATACGTCGCGCTCTCGTGGATGCCGATGTAAACTATAAAATCGCAAAAGAATTTACCGCTCGCGCTAAAGAAAAAGCTTTAGGACAAGGGGTCCTTACGACACTTAAACCTGGACAACTTCTTACCAAGATCGTGAAAGACGAACTTACGGCACTTATGGGTGGTGATGTTGCTGGAATCAATTTAAGTAGCACTCCTAGTATAATTTTAATGTCTGGCCTTCAGGGATCTGGTAAAACAACATTTTCTGGTAAACTAGCAAACTATCTTACCACTAAGAAAAATAAAAAGACCCTTTTAGTAGCTTGTGATATCTACCGTCCTGCGGCAATAGATCAGTTACACGTAGTAGGAGAAAGTGTGGGCGTGGAAGTTTTTTCGAATCGTGATGAGAAAGATCCTGTTAAAATCTCTCAGGCGGCCGTTGCTTATGCAAAACAAAACGGCTTTACTGCTGTAATTATAGATACCGCTGGTCGTCTGGCGGTAGATGAGCAAATGATGAAGGAAATTGCTGATGTACATGCCGCAATTAATCCACAAGAAACACTATTTGTAGTAGACTCCATGACGGGTCAAGATGCTGTTAATACAGCAAAAGCATTTAATGACCGTCTTAATTTTGATGGTGTTGTTCTTACTAAATTAGATGGTGATACTCGTGGTGGAGCTGCCTTATCCATCAAATCTATCGTTAATAAGCCTATTAAATTTATAGGTACTGGGGAAAAAATGGAAGCTATAGATGTTTTCTACCCAGAACGTATGGCAGACCGTATTCTAGGAATGGGAGATGTAATCTCTCTTGTAGAGCGTGCTCAGGAGCAATTTGACGAAGAGGAAGCTAGAAAATTAAGCAAGAAGATCGCTAAAAACCAATTCGGTTTTGACGATTTCCTTTCTCAAATCCAGCAAATCAAGAAAATGGGTAATATGAAGGACTTGATGGGTATGATTCCTGGAGCCGGTAAAATGCTCAAGGATGTAGACATCGATGACGACGCTTTTAAAGGTATCGAGGCCATCATTCATTCCATGACTGTTGAAGAGCGCACGCAACCACAAGTCATTAACGGATCCCGTAAAAAACGAATCTCAAAAGGCAGCGGCACCACCGTAACCGAAGTCAATCAATTACTGAAACAGTTTGACCAAATGAGCAAAATGATGAAAATGATGCAAGGTGGGAAAGGAAAAGCGATGATGAATGCACTGGGTAACATGAAGTAATTCTCTTATAGGTTTATCATTTAAATTTATACTCACAGCATTTAGGTTTTCGGAGAATTTAGCAGGTTTATTTTTTCTTTTGTTAAGGCATAAATTTCAAGCATAGCTTATGTTAGGGTTGTAAATTTTAACGCAAAGAAAAGGAAAAAGAAAGAACAGAAAATTCGGAAACCTAGGTGTTTTGAGTAGATATCAAATCCCAAGTTAACGCTTGGGATTTTTTTGTTCCCTTAGAGTTGGACATCACGCAATCGGTATCGTTAATAAGTAGGTAATAAAAGAAGGTCTTTAAATTTCTTAATTTGACCCATATTAGTGAATTTTACAAAAGAAATAAAGATTACACATAATTATGATTATTCTCGACGGAAAAAAAACAAGTAACGACATTAAGGACGAAATCACCAATACCGTTCAAAAAATGAAAAAAAACGGTGAAAAAGTACCTCATCTTGCGGCTGTTATAGTTGGAAATGACGGAGCCAGCCTTACATATGTTGGTTCTAAAGTACGCGCTTGTGAACGAGTAGGCTTTGAAAGTACCATGGTGCGCCTTCCTAACACCACAAGCGAGGCAGAACTCCTCGCAGAAATAAAAAAACTAAACGACAACCCAGAAATAGATGGATTTATTGTGCAGCTTCCTCTACCAAAACAAATTGATACGCAAAAAGTATTGATGGCAGTAGATCCAGATAAAGATGTAGATGGTTTCCATCCTACTAACTTTGGAAGAATGGCGCTAGACATGAGTACTTTTATTCCAGCTACTCCTTTTGGAATCCTAGAATTAATGGATCGTTATGGAGTAGAAACACAAGGGAAGCACACGGTTGTTATAGGCCGTTCTCATATTGTGGGAAGACCTATGAGTATTCTGATGGGAAGAAAAGGCTTTCCAGGTAATTCTACTGTAACCCTAACGCACAGTCACACTAAAAACATCACTCAAATTACTTCACAAGCAGATATTATTATTACCGCCTTAGGAGTTCCTGGATTCCTAAAAGCAGAAATGGTAAAAGATGATGTTGTGATCATAGACGTAGGAATAACTCGCGTCCCAGACGAAAGTCGTGAACGTGGTTATTATATCACTGGTGATGTAGATTTTGAAAATGTTTCGAAAAAAGCAAGTTACATCACTCCAGTTCCTGGTGGTGTAGGTCCTATGACCATAGCCATGTTATTAAAAAACACGTTACTCGCTAGGGAACGCCATAGAGCAGCAAATAAATAAAGGTTGGACAAATAAAAAAACTAAACCTATAAGACTTGTTAGGCTTTTTTTTAACTTAAGGCTTATCTCTAAACGCAATGAATAGGAGACTGAGTTACCCACGTGTATGGAATTAAAAAGGCATCTATTCCCTGGTATAGATGCCTTTTTTATTGGCTAAATAGTGCCTTATGACAAATACGTTGCACTAATTCATGTCTTTATAAAATATAAATATTAGAAAATTACCTTAACCGACTTCAGCATCTTACACAACAAGATAAAAAAGTGCGTGCAAAAACCCAAAGAGTTACACCCTATTGTTCAACATATTCCGGCTGAAGTTTTGAAGCATTAGACTTTCTTGCCAGCGCTAATTGCTGTATAACTATTGGCACTCCTTCTATTTCTACTGAAATCTATAAAATCGCCAAAAATTTCAAAATAAAACCTCGCAATTTTACAGATCAGTTTTTAATAAAAAAGATGAAGATTATAAACTGAAGCAAACCTCATGTCATTCTTAGGAACAGATAAGTATTGCTCTATATACCAAGTAATATTCAAAGCCTGCCGTGCATACCCGCATACCAACCGTAGAAAAATTTATCAAATAGACAGGTTAACGGTTAAAAATACAGTTGTTTGCTCAGCAGCATTTAAGATGGTAGAACTTGTTAATTCACGGGTGAGAAGACTAAAAGGAGCTTTTTTACCTACATGATTTTGTTATATTTTCCATAATATTAGGAAACTATTAGCTAAACACTATTTAATTTTTAAGGGAGACTGCTATATTTGGGTAAATGAAAAAGAAGCTCTTACTAATCGGTATCCTTATGTCGTTTATATCCTGTAATCAACGACCTGTTTCAAAAGTAATTACCATTGATCAAAAAGGTTTAAAAGAGGTTACCTTACCACTAGATAAAAAAATCAAGGTCATCAACTTTTGGGCTACTTGGTGCGCCCCATGTGTAAAAGAATTGCCTTATTTTGAAAAACTAGGAGCAAAATATGAAGATAAATTAGAGGTGATTTTAATCTCACTTGATGATGCCAAAAAAATTAAGAATACCGTACAGCCATTTTTAAAAAATAACCAGATCAAATCAAAAGTACTGCTTCTAGATGACCCATATGCTGCAGAATGGATTCCTCTTGTCGATGCTCATTGGGATGGAGCCATTCCAGTCACTTTGATCGTATCCAAAAATAAAAAGCAGTTTTATAACAAAGCATTGAGTTATGATGAATTACAAGATGCCATAGAAAAATTCTTGTGAAAACACTAAAAATTTTAATAGGAATACTTTTAGCGGCGTTAGCCATCGCTATTGTCTCAGGAATGTTAGATAGCCATGATCGTGAAAATTTATATGCCCCACCACCTGTTCCTAAACAGTATCCGATTAAAGAAAGCACACAGGAAAACGCTACTCCGATTAAAGGATATGGTATTGGAGATGCTGCAACTGACTTTTCATTGAAAAATATAGATGGTAATAAAACATCCCTTAAAGATTATAAATATGCCAAGGGTTTTGTACTCATTTTTACTTGTAATCATTGCCCCTACAGTGTTGCTTATGAAGACCGCATCATAGCATTAGATAAAAAATATAAAAATCTAGGATACCCGGTAATTGCTATAAATCCGAACAACCCAAAAGAATATCCTGCCGACAGCTTTGAACTTATGAAGGTGAGAGCAAGAGAAAAAGGATTCTCATTCCCCTATTTGTTAGACGAAGGTCAGAAAATTTACCCGCAATATGGCGCCACAAAGACACCTCATGTATTTTTACTTCAAAAAGAAAATGATGAATATCTAGTAAAGTATATAGGTGCTATCGATGATAATTATCAAGATGCAACAGCGGTTAAAAACAATTATTTAGAAAACGCCCTTCAGTCTTTACTAAGCGGTGCAGCGATCGATGTGACAGAGTCCGTCGCGATAGGCTGCCGCATAAAATAAAGCCTATCATAATTAATATCTATGGAGGCCCACAATCTACTCATAGGCTTTTTTTAATTTCAGAGCTTATAAATTGTATTTTTACATAAAATTACTTCATGATACTGGAACAATATTATACAAAGTGTCTTGCTCAGGGAACCTATTATATCTCTTCAAATGGTGAGGCTGCTATCATAGATCCTTTAAGAGAAGTGCAACAATATATTGACCGTGCCGAGCAAGATAAGGTGGCCATCAAATATATTTTTCTTACCCATTTTCACGCAGATTTTGTATCTGGACATGTAGATCTAGCAGATAAAACTGGGGCAACTATTGTCATAGGCCCTAATGCTGTTACTAGTTACGCTTTCGCGAAAGCAGCACACCTACAAACTTTTACAATAGGAGGAATCAGTTTACAATTATTACATACTCCTGGTCATACTATGGAGTCCTCTTGTTACCTTTTAAGAGACGAACAAGGTAAAGAACAAGCCCTTTTTACTGGGGACACCTTGTTCATAGGCGATGTAGGAAGACCAGATCTAGCCGCAAAATCAGAGTTATCTGTAGATGATCTTGCTGGTCATTTGTATCATTCCCTCAGAGATTTGATCCTGCCATTACCAGATCATATTATAGTTTATCCAGCCCACGGTGCTGGAAGTGCTTGTGGGAAAAATATGAGTGCAGAAACGAGTGATACACTAGGGAATCAGAAAAAAACTAATTATGCACTCGCGCCTTCTTTGAGTAAAAAGGATTTTATTAAAGAATTAACCACTGGAATTGAACCACCACCAGCTTATTTTCCAAAAAATGTCTGGATGAATAAAGGGGTGAACTCCAGTATCGACGAGGTAATCTCCAGAGGAATCACTCCATTAAAATTGGCTGCTTTTAAAGCGCTTGCAGAGGATCCTGAATATCTAGTTTTAGACGTAAGATCTCCGCAAGAGTATACGGCTGGATCAATTCCTGGATCTTGGTTTATAGGATTAGACGGACAGTTTGCACCTTGGGTAGGTTCATTAATTGAGAATATCGACCAAAAGATAATACTCATAACTCCAGAAGGAAGAGAAAAAGAAACAGTCACTAGGTTAGCACGTGTAGGTTATGACAACGCGCAGGGGTATTTAATTGGAGGTTTTTCTGCTTGGAAAACTAGTGGTTTTGAAATTTCTTCTATAGAAAATGTAACCGCACAAGGGTTTATTGACGGTCTAGAGGATGGATCTATAAAAAACCCTATTGATACTCGCAGACCTGGCGAGTACGAGTCCGGACATATATGCAGCGTTCCCCTACACACCTTAAGTTTAGTGTTGGAAGAAGTTAAACGTCTGAATAGTGAAAAAATCTATCATATTCACTGCGCTGGTGGGTATCGATCGGTCATATTCTCTAGCATTGCTAAAGCCAATGGCATTAAGTATGCAGTGAATGTAGAAGGTGGTTTTGGCGCCATTAAAAAAACAAATCTTAAAAATCAAAAAATAGTTGCCACAAGTAACTGTTCCTTATAATAGTATATGAAAGATATAGACAACCAAAAATGGAAAGAGCTTACCGCTCAAGATATCAACTCTCTAATAATTGACGTACGTACTGATGAAGAAGTAAATGAAGGCATCATTCCTCATGCTATTCATTGTGACATTTTTAAACCTCAAGAGTTTATGAGCGCTATGAATAATATGGACGCTGATAAAAACTACTACGTATACTGTCGCGCTGGCAGTCGAAGTGCGCAAGCTTGTCAAATCATGGAGTCACTTGGCATAAAAAACACGTTTAACCTTACTGGCGGCTATAGCAACTGGAATGGCGACACGGCAATGCCTGAATAATAAACAGATAACAAAACCTTGTTCTTATCTTGCTATTATTTCAAAAACCTGCAAGTCTGTTTGGAGTAAAAAATAAGAGCTATTTATCTGATAACCGCAGAAGAGGCTGCCGCTTCAATCAAAAGGGATAAGGGTCATGTTATGGATAAAAAAAAACCTTCAATTCCATAAAAGCACCGTAAAAATTTGCCCCATAACAGTTTTGAAAGTAACTATCTTAGCCCATCCTGAATCAAAAGATATAAAAGACACGCTGTTTGTTTATGGTACGGTGAAGTAGGTCAAGGAAGCGATGTTACGATTCTTACATAAAAGTACTTTACCGTTATATAACGGGTCAAGTAGCACTCATAAATAGGAATACAGCAGTACATAAATTATAGTAAAAACAAATTAAAAAAGCATTTTATGCCACTTCATAATATACCGAGACTTAAACATACAGACTCCGATAATTTTTTTCTCCTCGCTGGCCCTTGTGCCATAGAAA
>NZ_JBLIGN010000011.1:0-56050 GCF_047636915.1 Nonlabens sp.
TAGAAGTTAAGGATTTGAACAAAGAATTTCTTTATGTACATTCCTTAACTACCGGTTTAGGGTCCAACGATATAGGACTGGATCGAGGCCAACTGGGTGATGGAGTAGTGGTCAAATGGATCAAAAGCGGGAATAAATTATTATTGATGCAACCCAACTTAAAGTACCGCGCAAGTTCCCCTAATGAAGATGAAAAGGCTTCGATTGAGCAGGCTTTTGCGAAGTCAGTATTGTTTGGTTTTGAGATCAAGGAAGAGAAAAATGGAGTTTATGTGATTGATTTGACTCCATTTTTAATGGAAGATGCTCACGGAGTAACAAAACGCTTGAAAGATCGCAAACAAGGGACTTATAAATTAGACAAATCACGCAGCGTGCTCTGGATGGAAAACACGAAGAGTTTTCCTAAAAATAGCGAGTTTGAAGCCCTGCTGACCTTTATAGGTACGCCTACGGGAAAAGATATAAGAAGTGTCGCTCCAGATGCGAGCAGTATTTCTGTGATCCAGCACCACAGCTTTGTAGAATTACCAGATGCTGCTTATAAACTTCGAGTGTTTCATCCACGTTGTGGTTCTTTTTATACCAGTTATATGGATTACAGCACTCCCGTTTTTGAGCCCTTAGAGAAACGATTGATAACTAGACACAGATTAGAAAAGAAAAACCCAGCAGCAGCCATTAGTGAAGCTGTAGAACCAATTATTTATTATTTGGACCGAGCTACCCCAGAACCAGTGCGCGGTGCTTTAATAGAAGGTGCGGCCTGGTGGAATGATGCTTTTGAAACTGCTGGTTATACGAATGCTTTTCAGGTGAAGATGCTACCAGAAGATGCAGATCCTATGGATTTGAGGTACAACGTCATTCAATGGGTACATCGCAGTACACGTGGCTGGAGCTATGGAGGTAGTATTACAGATCCACGAACTGGAGAGATAATTAAAGGCCATGTGAGTCTGGGTAGTTTACGCATAAGACAAGATTTTATGATCGCTCAGGGATTGCTTAAAGAACCTTTTAAAGAAAATGATGAGAATCACAGTTCGATGATGGAAATGGCACTGGCGAGAATACGACAGTTAGGCGCACACGAAGTAGGGCATACGCTAGGTTTTGCACATAATTTTGCCGCCAGTGCTCAAGATCGTGCTAGTGTGATGGATTATCCGCATCCTAAGATTGACATCGTGGATGGAGAACTATCTTTAAAAGATGCTTATTCTGTCGGAATAGGGGTTTGGGATAAATTAGCGGTCCAGTATTCTTATGGAAATCCAGCAGGTAATCAATCTGAAACCGCTTATTTGCAATCTATTATCAAAACAGCAAACGTTGCCAACCTTAAGTTCCTTTCGGACAGTGATGCTCGAGTTGCTAGTGGGGCAAATGCTAGTGCACACCTTTGGGATAATGGGACAAACCCTTCAGAAGAATTAGTACATGTTTTAAAAGTACGCGAGATTGCTATGAATCAGTTTTCTATTCATAATATCAAATCTGGAGAGCCGTTGAGCGTTTTAGAAGATGTTTTTGTACCTATTTATTTTGCACATAGATACCAGGTAGAAGCAGCTGTAAAATTAATAGGTGGCATAGCCTACGAATACTTGACTAAAGACGGTATTCAAGAATTTAATAATGTAAATGCTGATCAGCAATTGGAAGCCTTGCGTGCGATCTTAAAAACGATAGATCCAGAAACTTTAAAGATTCCGCAATCGGTTTTGAAATTATTCCCGCCTAGAGCATATGGTTATGGAAGAACAAGAGAAAGTTTCCAATCAGAAACTGGAGTGAGCTTTGATCCCTTAAATGCCGCTGCAACTAGCGTGGACATGACTTTTGATTTGTTGTTTCATCCAGAACGTATGAATAGAATCACAACACAGCATGTAATTAAAAATCAATATAAGAGTCAAAATAGAGGTAGTCTTGTTATAGAAAGTTCAACGAGTTCAAGCTTTAGTTTAGGGAATATCCTTAACGTTGCTTCTCTCAAAGTATTTAACGATTATGATAAAGACGATGCCTATGGACTATCTATAGCTCATAGAAATCAGGAGTTGTTTTTAAACCACCTGATGAATCTGATGGCAAGTACAAGAACAAATATTGATGTAAAAGCCACAGCGAGAGATCAATTAAATACTATTGAAAAAGACTTGAGTAAACGGGATTCGTTTGAAAACCAGCTGCTTTCACAAATCAAACAGTTCAATACGCATCCAGAATTATTTAAAGTAAAAAAATTGCCTGCAGTACCAGATGGAAGTCCTATTGGTTGCGGGTATCCCAAGGAGTAGTTTTAAAGAATTTTGAAGCATTCCAAAAGTACTTACAGGCGTTTGTTATATACGGTCATATAAATTTTTGTTCGTTTGTCATATCAGTGCGTAACGAAGCAGGTTCAAAAGAGATGAAAGTATAAAATTTAAAAATCTGTTAAGTATAACGCTTTCGCGAAAGCGGAATCCTCACTAAAACTAAAAAAGCTCAAAGCTTCCAAACAAGAAACTTTGAGCTTAAATATATGGTGCGAAATAAGC
This sequence comes from Nonlabens sp., assembly GCF_047636915.1. Taxonomy (GTDB): domain Bacteria; phylum Bacteroidota; class Bacteroidia; order Flavobacteriales; family Flavobacteriaceae; genus Nonlabens. The sequence continues at coordinate 2,550 of NZ_JBLIGN010000011.1, forward strand.
CTGATACAGATTTATATACTTTCGACAAATTTTTTAAACACCTTTTTATGTAACTCCATATCTAAATCAGGAGAAAAGGAAGTGCGTACGATGTAGTCCTTATCACCTTCTTTAGTTGTTCCTTGTGTTGAGGTTGCAGGAACGGTCCAATAAACGCCCTTTAACTGGCCATAGCTCACACAGAATTTACTCTCCTTTGGGATTTCATTGATCATCAAATGAATTAGCTTTAAATTCAAAGCTCTTTTGTAAGTTTCTTTTTCTTCATCAGTGGTTCCTTTAGTAGGAAGATCTAATGAAAAAACTGATGGTGTGAATCCTGCCTGTGCGAGTTCTTCTGATACAAAATTGATTTTGGCAGCAGGTAAGGTATCTTGAATAAAGTTTACAAATTCTCTGGTATTGTCATAAGCTCCAACAATACGTTGATTCATAGACGGCAATTGTGCTGCTAGAATTTCATATTGAAGACTGGTTGCTTCGTTATCACAAAGAGATAAATGCACGCTGATTTTCTCCATTAAAGCGCTCGTTTTATTGTTTCCAACGCAGTAACCAGCTGTGCAGCGACCGCCGCTAGGGAATTTTGAGCCGCTAGCGTAGGAAATAGCTTTTATTGTAGAGAGCATTTTATTTTCTCCTAAGAAATGAATGTTAGGACAGAAAGTCTGATCGAGAATAAAAACTGGAGCGATGGCAGGTTCTCCTTGTTCTGTATGGCGCTGTTTGCTTAAAACTTCTTTTAGTTTAAGTAAATCAGGAACTTCCACTCTTGGATTGGTAGGTATTTCAGCAATGATATAGGGAATAGCATCTTCTTGAGCAATTTTTTCTAAAACCGTATCGATACTTTTTACCATATCATTATCACCATCAACTGGTAAATCTACTATCTCAATAGTGTCTAGACAAGCCGCAACTCTTCTAGCTTGGTCGTTTGTTCCACCATAACAGTTAGGAGGTACTATAAATTTAATGGCCTTTCCTTTATGGTTTTCTTGCGCATCGTGAATCAATCCCATCATGATTGCATATTGAATGGATAGACCACTAGTAGCCACTAACGGAGTGATTTGAGTACCTGTAATTTCTTTTATAGAATCTAGAACGCTTTTCTTGTCGGCCGCTAGATTATTTTTTATATTTTTAGAAGACTTTCCTAAAAGTGATTTTAAAGCTGTAAGAGAATCGGCTGGCGTCATGGCAACCGTTTCTCTTCTTCGAACATGCTGAATGTCTGAAATATAGCCTTCGTTCTTTTCTCCATTGACGACTAAAACACTTCCTATATCTTTATGGAGTGCAATAGAAAAGTCAATATTGGGATGTAACTCCACAGCATCCATCTGCTCTTGTTGTGTTATGAAAATGGTGCTTCCATCAAAAGCAGTAATGTCTGATGCGTTTTCTACTTTTTTCAACTCAAAGATATAACCGTAAACACTTTTTATGATTTCCGCATCAAAAAAATCAGGTAATTCTTCTGTGTAATTGATTTGGGTATTTATATTCTCTAATAGATTTTTTCTTAAAATGGATAATACAGGAATGGTCTGAGAAGAAAAACTAATCACATTTTCTGGTTGGAGGCCTTGTAACTTTGAAATTCCCCATTCTAATATACAGCATAAAGGATGACCTAATCTTATATAATCATAAGCGGTAGGTAATATCTCTAATGCAGCAGCGTCACTATTTCCTTTTTGATACAATGTTTCTAACTGATTGATAAACTGAGTTTTGGCTAATTTTTCTTCATAAATATCAAGTCGGTGCGTCGTTAGCCCCAACCAATTATTAGGCATATTCTCTAGAACCTTTTTTATATAGTGCCGTACTTTATTCTCTTGCATAAAACTCTTATTTGTATCGGCGAAAGTATGCATTAATTAGAGGTATTTAGAAGGTTTAACAAGACGTTTGTCTACTTGTTCTCTTCCTGGTGATAACTCCGTTTAATGTCGATAAAGACATTTTATTCAAGGGATCACACAACTAAAATATAAAGGTGATAGGATTGAATAATCAACATCTGACCTAATTTCTACCTGTATACTGTTAGTAGTACGATTTGAGTACACTTTGATGGCTAGTTCCTTCTGCTTCAAATTAAAATAGCACATTGAAAATCTTGATATACTTTTAATGCCACTAATAGGATATACTAGTAACTCGTTTGTTAGCACAGAACAATAACAATCATTGTCTTCTAAGTATAATTGCAACCACGAGAGAGAAATCCCGCCTGTAGCAGCTTTACCGCTGTTAGGCAAGTTGGTTACCAAGTGATTTCTATGAGCTATTTCAAAAATAATTTATCAGTGGTACTTGATGATGTGATGTAATGAATGTGATATGATGCGATGCTATTGTGTTAATTTCTCCCTCAACAAATAATAAAGAACTCTGATGATTAAGTTCCGACAAATTAAACCTGTGCAAACAAAGCTTCAACACCTGCAATAAATTTACCCAGTGCTTTGGCGCTATTTGTGGTGCCATTACCTACATACCAGCCCCTAACAGCAAGGTTATTTAAATTCTAATAACTATTAAGAGTGGTAATACTGATGACACATATTCAATTCTATTGTTTCTAAAGCATTTAAAAGAGGAAAAACAGACTTCTATTAGAAAGTCAAAAGAGAATAGATACCTATAACTATAGGTACAATTTTGTTGTTCTCGTTGATGATGATCTACTGAAAGTGAATCATCATCTCAGAAATCTAATTTGATAGTGTTTAGAAAATACTCAACCCCTATTATTAGAATTCTAAAAAAGTGATTACAAAAAGGCGAAGGCAGTTGGATGAAAATTCTTGGGAAAGAATTTGAGTTGGTACTCATCACCACCATTTTATCAATACTAGTAGTCGATTATCAAAAGCTTGTTTAATATATAATCAATGGGTAAAACACCGTAGGTGTTTTCTGATTATAAAAGGTGATGCACAGATTGAATTACCGCAATAGTTATAGTGGAATTTATTCAACAATAATTGGGTAGTTTATGCTGAGCCAACCTAGGGATAATTGGAACATGTGACAGAATATTTTTAAATTATAGGTTAATTAAACGAAAAAAAACATCCTGTTTTGAGTATTGTTTTTCAAATTCTAAATCAATTTTACGAAATTTGTTTGTTTCAACGAATTTCCCGAACATTTCATCGAATAGTTTTATTTTCTTTTTTCTTACCCCTTATTTTTACTAAAAATCGGATAATTAATTGTTAGTTTTATCGATTATAAATGGCTTACGATGTATTACTTAGGATGATGCATGACGAAAAAAAGAGGATCGAAGGCTGTTGAGTTGCGATAAAATTAATATAATAAACATGAAATTATTTTTTTGGAAACACTATATATGAGGAATTAAATTTTACTGTTTAGCACCACAATTAAGTTAATGTTTTTAGAACAAGTTTTGTTTTTGAACAAACAAGATATTTAGAACTATCCTGTTTTAAAACTTCATCAATACTTTCAATTTGACGAAGTTTTCAATTAGGTTAGTTTTCGAGTAATATTAAAAAAAACGATAATAATTAGATGTTTTATTGCTTCGTGTTTTACATATATAAGAGGTACCATTTATATTAGAAAGAGGTTTAATAAATGCAGTATAATTTCAGATTATATTTCAAAAAACAATCATGTAATTAAGTGGAAACCCTGAGGCAGTTTAGATAAAATTGCAGCCATTTAAATCAAAGAAAAAAATGAAAAAAGGGCGATAAAAGCATTGACATTAAAAATTTCAATTTAAACTATTAAACAACCAATAAATATTAATTTACGATTACTGAATCAACTTCTTACAATTATTAATTATGAAAAATAAATTACTTTTTAGTTTAACTACTATAGCATTGTTGTTATTTTCAAACATAAGTTTGGGTCAAACAGTGAATCTAGGAATACTATCTTCATTTGAAGGTTTTACTGGAAATGGAGCAATCACAAACGGAGCGGGATCTACTTGGGCCGGTGATGCGGGTACTCACTTGGGTGCAATAACTGGAACTTTTGACGGTAACACCTACCTTCCTGGTGCCGAAACAGATCAGGCTAATGAAGATTTGATGAGAACGTTCATTCACCTTAATGACCTTTTTGTTAATTTTCCTGCTACTCATGCTCCTGCTTTTGGAGGTGGGGAGACCATTCTTCCTGGCGTATATTCCATACCTGGTGCAGGATCAGTTGGAACGCTTCTTAAACTTGACGGCCAAAATAACCCTGATTCATTCTTCGTGATTAAATTCGGAGGAGCATTAACCATGGGAGCTGGTGCAGAAATACAATTAATTAATGGGGCGAGATCTTGTAATGTGTTTTTTATGGCCAACGGAGCAATAAATGCAGCTGCAGGTGCTACTGTCAAAGGAACCTTACTTTCTAATGGAGGCGCTATTGGACTTGGTACAAATACAGTTCTTGAAGGAAGGATGTTAACTACAGCGGGAGCAATTTCTACTGCGGTAGGTTGTAGCATTAGCAAACCACTTGGAGTATCTAACATCCCAATATTTTGTGAAGCAACGTGCGAACCAGCTCCAGCAGTGGACGTGTTAGGCGTTCTTTCAGACTACGCACTTTTTACCAGCTCTGGAGCGGTTGCTAATACCGCTGTCTCTGGAATCCTTGGGCATATTGGAGCAAATGCTGGGTCCATATCAGGATATGTGGCAGGTACTCATATAGGAACGGAAGAAGTACAAAACGCTTTGACAGCTGAAGCAACATCAGCTTTAGATGCAGCTTATACTAGCCTTATGGCCATTCCTTCCACAGGAACCCATACGGCTGCTTTTGGTTCAGGAGAGATACTTTCTCCGGGAGTTTATGATATGGCTGCGGGTTCTTTGGCCGGTACTATTACCTTAGACGCAGGAAACGTCGCAAATTCCATATTTGTTATGAGATTTGCTGGAGCATTTAATGTCGCGGCAGGAGCAACGGTAATTCTAGCCAATGGTGCAAGCCGTTGTAATGTATTTTGGATCGGAGGAGCAAACGTAACCACAGGTGCTGTGAATATAGGTGCTAACGCAATAGTAAAAGGAACATTTTTATCCCATGGTGGTGCTTGTAATTCCGGAGCAAACGTATTCTTAGCAGGTAGACAATTGTCTACTCTTGGAGCAGTTAATTCATATACAGGAATAATTTATAACAATCCAGAATGTGTAACTTCTGTTCCGTTAGATGATGAAGATAATGATGGTGTTGTTGATGATGATGATCTTTGTCCTGGAACACCTGCTGGTGAAACAGTAGATGTTAATGGATGTTCTGATTCACGATTAGATGATGATGGTGATGGAGTTTTCAATAATACAGATCTTTGTCCTAACACACCTGCTGGTGAAACGGTTGATGTCAATGGATGTTCTGATTCACAGCTAGACAATGATGGTGATGGAATTTTTAATAATGTTGATAACTGTATTGATACAGTTAATCCAAATCAAGAGGATGAAGATGGAGACAGTATTGGTGATGTTTGTGATCCCCAAGATGATACAGATACCGATGGTGATGGAGTGATAGATATAAACGACAACTGTCCAAATGTCGCCAATCCAAATCAAGAGGATGAAGACGGAGACGGAATTGGTGATGTTTGTGATCCACAAAATGATACAGATACCGATGGTGATGGAGTAATTGATATTAATGACAACTGTCCAAATGTCGCCAATCCAGGTCAAGAGGATTTAGATGGAGATGGAATAGGAGATGTTTGTGATCCCCAAGATGATAGAGATACCGATGGTGATGGTGTGATAGATATAAACGACAACTGTCCAAATGTCGCTAATCCAGGTCAAGAGGATTTAGATGGCGATGGAATAGGAGATGTTTGTGACCCCCAAGATGATAGAGATACCGATGGTGATGGTGTAATTGATATTAACGACAACTGTCCAACTATTGTCAATGCAGGTCAAGAGGATTTAGATGGCGATGGAATAGGAGATGTTTGTGATCCACAAAATGATACAGATACTGATGGTGATGGAGTGATAGATATAAACGACAACTGTCTAAATGTTTTCAATCCAGGTCAAGAGGATTTAGATGGTGATGGTATTGGTGATGCTTGTGATCCACAAAATGATACAGATACCGATGGTGACGGTGTAATTGATATTAACGACAACTGTCCAACTATTGTTAATCAGGGTCAAGAGGATTTAGATGGTGATGGTATTGGTGATGTTTGTGATCCCCAAGATGATACCGATTCCGATGGTGATGGAGTGATAGATATAAACGACAACTGTCCAAATGTTTTCAACCCAGGTCAAGAGGATTTAGATGGTGATGGTATCGGCGATGCTTGTGATCCACAAAATGATACAGATACCGATGGTGACGGTGTAATTGATATCAACGACAATTGTCCAACTATTGCCAATCCAGGTCAAGAGGATTTAGATGGTGATGGAATAGGAGACGTTTGTGATCCCCAAGATGATAGAGATACCGATGGTGATGGTGTGATAGATATCAACGACAACTGTCCAAATGTTGCCAATCCAGGTCAAGAGGATTTAGATGGCGATGGAATAGGAGACGTTTGTGATCCACAAAATGATACAGATACAGATGGTGACGGTGTAATTGATATTAACGACAACTGTCCAAATGTTGCCAATTCAGGTCAAGAGGATTTAGATGGCGATGGAATAGGAGACGTTTGTGACCCCCAAGATGATAGAGATACCGATAGTGACGGTGTGATTGATATTAACGACAACTGTCCAAATGTTGCCAATCCAGGTCAAGAGGATTTAGATGGCGATGGAATAGGAGATGTTTGTGATCCCCAAGATGATAGAGATACCGATGGTGACGGTGTAATTGATATTAACGACAACTGTCCAACTATTGCCAATCCAGGTCAAGAGGATTTAGATGGTGATGGAATAGGAGATGCTTGTGATCCACAAAATGATACAGATACCGATGGTGATGGTGTGATAGATATAAATGACAACTGTCCAAATGTTGTCAATCCAGGTCAAGAGGATTTAGATGGTGATGGTATTGGAGATGCTTGTGATCCACAAAATGATACAGATACCGATGGTGACGGAACACCAGATATTTATGATACAGATGATGATGATGATCTTATAAGTGATGCAGATGAAATTGCTACAGGTACAGACCCATTGGTTGCAAATGTTAGTACAACTGATACTGATGGTGATGGAACTACTGATGCTGATGAGTCAGATGAAACGTCAGGAACAATCACAGATATTAATGGGAATAATATATCTGATGTTAATGAAGCATGGACTGACTTTACTCCATCTATAGAAATTGATTCATTTATGTTTTTAACTGCTGGTGTTTCAAGAAACTTTATTGTAAATGTATCTGAAGTTTTAGGTGGGCCATCTGTTGGACCAGTAGTCTTAAAGCTTAAAAAAACAAGTGCCTTTATGGTAAGCTATTCAGCTACCACTACAGGTGTGCTAGTTAATAACGGTACCACAGTGAACAATAATGATTGGGATATTACAGAAGATATGTTATTTGTGACTATGACCTTAAAACCTGGCGTAATTATATCCGGGAATTCGGTTTCTCGAATAGGTTTCACCATAGAACGTAATTCAAATATACCGGCACAAACTGCATCACCAATTACGGTAGCAATTGCAACAGGAACTGGTGGTGATGCTAATAGGTACAATGATTCTTATAACATTATTGTTCAAGCTCAATAATCAAAGTTAATTCTCAAGAAATAATGAACATACTAAAGAATAATACCATGAATACTTTGAATAAATTAATAATACTGTTTTTTACCGTATTTATGTTTATACCAAAAGGGTATTCACAGAGTATAGCAGACCCTGGAATTGAAATTTTAATGTCGCCACCTACAGTGACAAACGGTTCTCTAGGAATCTTAAATGTCAATGTAGGTAATTATGGCAATGGAGATATTGTGCAAAATTCGCTGACGGTTGTTGTAAGTGTAGGAGCTAATGCTGAAATTATAGGAGTTGGTACTGCTAGCGACGTGCGTTGGACTCTATTTAGTTTAACGACAGGTTCTGCAAACACAATAAAATTAACAAATTCAGGAGGAAGTTTTTCTTCATTTGACGTGAGTGATATCTTATTGAATGTGAGAGGTACTAGTCTGGGTGACGCTAATGGAATTATTGGAAATGTGGTGTATATCACTGCTAATAATCCTTTGTTGTGCTCTGGTTGTATCGCACCACCCTTAAATATATCACAAGGAAATGCGGACAGTACAAATGACAATTCATCTACAAGTTTATCGGTCACTGAGTTACCTATATCAGAGGATGACATTAATCAGACTATGGTAAACACTTCTGTAAATGGTAATGTCCTTATTAACGATAGGGATCCTATGGGTGGTGGATTGGTGGTGTCGACTACACCAGTAAATGCTCCATTAAATGGAACCCTAGTTTTAAATTCAAATGGGACGTATACGTACACCTCTAATATTGGTTTCATTGGAGTAGATACATTTATTTATGAAGTCTGTAATAACGGTAATCCATTAGATTGTACTACCGGCGAAGTTTTCATAACGGTAACTGGCCCATCTTTGAATGGGAATTATCCACCAATAGTGCAAAATGATAATGCAACTACCGAATCAGGTGCTAACGTACTTATTCACATATTGGATAATGATTCTGACCCAGATGGAACTATAAATATCGGATCTGTAAGTTTAGATATAAATAGCATACCTGGATCTACATGTGTCAATACCGTAAATGGTCGTTGTCTAGAGGTGAATGTACCAAATGAAGGAACATATATTTTGAATCCAGTAAATGGAGTAGTATCATTTAATCCAGAGCCAGGTTTTGTCGGTGAAACTACACCTTTGGGTTATACCCTTTGTGATGACAATACACCAGCAGCCGTATGTGCTAATGCAACGATCTCAGTAGTTATTAGTGATCCATTTGTAAATGAGATGACTGCAGAAGATGATGCAACTATAGCAAATGCTGGTGATATTTTAATGGCGAACGTGTTATCTAACGATATTGATCCAGACGGAAGTACTGGTTTACCCGGTGTAGACAGTGCCCTTGCTATAATCGCTATTGATGGCAGTATTGGACCTTTAGTATTAGGAACCCCAACAGCAATTTATGGATCTGATTTAAATACTCCTGGAACTTTCGTCATTGCTGGTATTTTATTATTGAATGCCGATGGTACCTATGAATATACCGCAGATATAAACTTTTTTGGGTCTGTATTTATATCCTATGTAGCTTGTGACAATGATTTAGATAATGCTTGTGATAGTGCTACACTGTACTTAACAACACTATCGCAAACTCCACAAATTACTCTAACCGCTGCAGATTGTTCTAATGCTGCCGCAGTAATGGTAACCAATTATAATGCAGAATTAACCTATACATCTTCACCATTAGGATTAACAGTAGGTGCAGGAGGTGCAATTTCTGGAGGAATTACTGGCGATACTTATGTGATAATAGCCGAAAATGCTACAACGAGTACAGCAACATCATTAGATTTTGTGTTTAATAATGATGCCCAATTAGCTGCACCAGCCGATGTAGTTGTTGCAAGCATAGATCAGGGCATATGTTCCAGTGAATTTCTTTCGATTGAATTTCAAGGTCCTTTAGGTGTGAATGAAATTTTGGAACTCTATACAGATGCTAGTTTAACTGTTCCTGCAAATCCAGCAGTTGCTTCAGGTACTTCTTGGTTATCGTTAGATCCATTTACTACATCTGGGAGTCTATGGGCAGTCAGAAGTAATAGTTCTTTAGTTTGTCCTGCAAACTCGTTAGAGATTCCTTTTATTGTTTTAGATTGCCTTGATTTGGCAATTACTAAAACTGTAAGTAATGAATTTCCTAATTTTGGTGACACAGTTGACTTTGTAATTACGCTAACAAATTTAGGATCCATTGATGCTACAAATGTGAATATTTTGGAAGATTTACCTTCTGGTTTTAACGCTTCATCAGCAATTTTTGTTCCCTCAATAGGTAGCTATAATCCAGTATCGAGTATTTGGTCAATTCCTAGTTTCGGAAGTGCTGCGATAGAAACTTTAACTGTATCAGTTGTGGTAGAGTCGACTGGTGACTATACTAATTGCGCTTCAATAACAAGTTTAAATGAAGTAGACTCAGATTTAAATAATAATGAGGCATGCGCTTCTGTAACTCCTTCTTCACAAGCTGATTTACGATTAACTAAAATAGTAAATAACGCTACACCAAATGTTGGGGATACTGTACAGTTTACCATATCACTAATTAATGATAGTAATAATAGCGTTTTACTTACATCGGTTATAGATCTTTTACCTAGTGGGTATACATTTCTTGGCAGTAGCGTCGGTCTAGATTATGATCCTGACACAGGAATATGGACCGTTAACAGTTTGCCCGCAGGACAAACTCGTTATTTGCTAATAGATGCTAGAGTAAATGCAAATGGAGCGTATGAAAATTGTGCATCCATACAAAGCGCAAGTGTAGTTGATCCTAATCTTGCTAATAATGATGATTGTGCTGAGACAGTTCCAGTATCTTTAATTGATTTATCGCTTATAAAAACGGTGGATAACATGAGTCCAGAGCCAAATGCTGAAATTACGTTTACTATCTCAGTTACTAACGCTGGTCCTAGTGATGCGACCGGGGTTGAAATAATGGATGCTTTAGCATCAGGTTATGAATTTATAAGTGCCTATACAGAGGTAGGATCTTATGATGCGAATACAGGTATTTGGTCATTAGGGAATATATCTAACGATACAACATATGAATTAGAGATTAGAGTAAATGTATTATCAATTGGGGAATATTTAAATACCACTGAGGTTGTTTATGCTAACGAGCAGGATATTGACTCAACACCTAACAATGGTATCATTACGGAAGATGATTATTCTCAAGTCTTACCGGCACCAGTTTTAATCCTTTCAATACCTAATGTGATTACTGTCAACGGTGACGAGGTAAATGATGAGTTTAGGATCAATAATTTAGAAGTTCTTTATCCAAATTTCGGTATGCAAATATTTAATAGATGGGGTAATCAAGTATATGAGTATACACACGGTGGAAATCCTAGAATTGAACCACGATGGTGGAATGGTTTTTCTGATGGTAAAATGAATATTTCTAAAGGAGAAATGTTACCCCCTTCTACATACTTCTACGTTCTTCGTTTTAATGATGGAAATAGAAAGCCTGAAACAGGTTGGGTATATTTAAATAGATAAACTAATATTTAGGGAGCAATGGATATAATATTTTGTTCCCTATAGTTAATATAAGATTAGAGTTTTATGAAAAATAGTAGATTAATTTGCGGATTATTAATTGTCTTATCTGCTTCATCTGTGTTTGGGCAACAAGATGCCCAGTATACCCAGTATATGTACAACATGAATGTTTTAAATCCAGCCTATGCAGGATCCAGAGGTAACTTAAGTATTGGTGTATTAGGAAGAGCTCAGTGGGTAGGAGTTGAAGGAGCACCTCGAACTATAACCTTGGCTGTAAATGGTCCTGTAGGCGAAAAGGTAGGTTTAGGATTATCTGCGATTTCGGATTCATTTGGTCCTGTAACAGAGCAAAGTTTATACGTTGATTTTTCTTATGCTATAAGAACTTCAGAAATAGGACGATTGGCATTCGGCGTAAAAGCAGGGGCTTCGTTTTTAAATGTCGATCTACTGTCTTTAAACCCAAATGATCCTGAATTCAGCAATACTTTATCAGATAATATCAATGAGGTGTATCCAAATATTGGAGCAGGAGCTTACTATTATACAGACCGCTTTTATTTAGGTCTATCGGTTCCAAATCTTATTGATAGTAAACATCTAAAAGAAGAATCTGGAATTGTAAGTACAGCTACAGAAGAAATGCATTATTTTCTGACTTCGGGATATGTCTTTCAACTATCTGATGCTTTTAAGTTAAAGCCCTCTTTTTTGTTTAAAGGGTCATTCGGGTCCCCATTATCCTTAGATTTATCCACTAATGTATTGATTTATGATAAATTTGAATTGGGACTTTCTTATAGATTTGAAGATTCTGTAAGTGCTATGGCAGGCTTTCAGGTGACACCAGAAATACGAGTAGGTTATGCATTTGATTACACTGTTTCAAATCTAGGGAATTATAATTCTGGTTCACACGAAATATTATTACTGTTTGATTTTCTTAATAATAAACTCAAGAGTCCTAGATTCTTTTAAATTATAATAATTATTTACATGAAAAAATATATTGTATGTATTGCAACTCTATTCGTGAGCTTTATCGCTTTATCCCAAACTGTCGATCGTTATGAAATAAAGCACCTGTCCGATATAAATACTAAATATTCGGATTTTGGCGTTGCTTATTACGGAGATGATCAAGTGGTATTTGCTTCCTCAAGAAAAGTTCGTAGTTTACGAAACCGAACCTGGGCAAATAATTCTCAGCCTTTTCTTAATTTGTATCAAGGTAATAAAACTGAAAATGGTGAGATCTTAGATATTGAATTGTTTTCATCAAAGATTAATACTAAATATCATGAGTCTAATGCTGTGTTTGCCGCTGATTTGAAGACCGTTTATTTTACTCGGAATAATTATTTTGACAGGAAATATAAAAAGGATGAGGATGGAATGAATAATTTAAAATTGTATAGAGCTCATATTAATGAAAAAGGTTTGTGGGGTGATATTGAAGATTTTTCCTTTAATAATGACTCTTATTCAGTGGGTCATCCTTCCCTGAGCAGTGATGGCAAAATGCTTTATTTTATTTCTGACATGCCTGGTGGTTTTGGAAAAACTGATATTTATTATGTACATTTATTAGAGGACGGAACTTATGGGGAGCCTATTAATGCTGGTCCTATGGTGAACACTATGAACCGTGAAATGTTTCCATTTCTCAGTAAAAAGGGCATTCTTTATTTTTCTTCTGATGGTAGGTCTGGGCTTGGTAGTTTAGATATTTATAAGAGTGTTGTGTCTGATGGTGGTACAGTTTACTCGAATTCTAAAAGTTTAGAAAGTCCAGTAAATAGTGTTTGGGATGATTTTGCATTCACCATAAATGAAAAAGACTCGACGGGTTATTTTTCTTCTAATAGAGAAGGTGGTAAAGGAGACGATGATATTTATTTCTTTAAAGAAACGATCACAGGAGTACAGTATGTTAAAGGTATCATCAAAGATGACGGTATTGGTGATTTGATTCCTGGAGTGTTGGTTAGTTTGTATAAGGATAATGTTGAAATTGAAAAAGTGATCACTGGTGATGATGGTGGATTTAGCTTTACAGTCGACTGTGAGTCTAATTATACAATCCTGGGAACAAAAAAAGGTTTTATAGATTTTAGCAAGGATTTTGTTACTTCAAACGAAGATCAACTAGAAATAGAGCTAGTTATTGAGTTAAAGGATGAAGATATCGTCGAGATAGATGGTATTGATTTTATAAATATAAACCCAATTTATTTTGATTTAGAGAAGGCAATTATTCGTCCTGACGCAACAATTGAACTTCAAAAGGTAATAACCGTTATGAAACGATATCCCCAAATGATTGTGCAATTGGGTTCGCATACAGACAGCCGAAATACGAACACATACAATGATGCCTTATCAAGTCGGAGAGCTGCGTCATCCTTGGAATATATCGTATCTAGAGGGATAGATCGTACAAGAATATTTGGTTTTGGTTATGGAGAAACACAATTGGTTAATGCCTGTACTGATGGTGTAAAATGCTCTGAAGAGGAGCATCAATTAAATAGGAGAACCGAATTTGTTATTATTAGATATAATTAAGTAATCTCCATAAATAATATTTTCTTGGTCATTATATTTTGATCCATAATGACCAAGGGAATTTATAGGTTTATTCAACCTTACATTCAGTACTTGTTATGGTTCTTGAAGATTAATGGGCTGATATGTGAGCACTCCTTTTTTAATAATTTTATCAACGTTCCGTTTCAACTTACAACCACTGATTTTAAGAGCATACTTTATCACTAACTTTGCACATCCTAAAGTGCCGGTATGGTACTTTACAATACCTCAAGATATTTATGATCGCATATAGTTTTTCATACTGTCTCTTATTACTTTGCTTTTTCTTTCTGACAAAGTTATTTTTAAGAATATCATATTTTCCTAAGTTTTCCCGGCGCTTCTAATAAATTTGGTAAAGAGTGTACACTCCATATTTTTATGTTAGGATTAGCAGAGGTTATAGGCACCTTTTTCTTTTCACAATCATAGCTTTTGCCTTTCTGTTTTATTCTTTACCTTCTTTAGTATCTATTTCATTGAGAGGATATTTCAAAATACTGCTCCTGATTTTCTATTTGACATACAGGAGCTTTGCCTTGCTACTGTTAAATTGTGGTTCTATCCGAATCAAAAAACAAACCTATTTCTCTGCCCTGTGCAGAGCAAAACAGCTTTTGGAGATCAAATCTAACCCTATAAGATAGTGTGTTTGCTTTGGTCTACCCTTATAACTATAGTCATAACTATATTTTCACTCCCCTTAGACCGTGCACAGATCAAATATTTATAGTCATTTTGTGATTTTATTTTCACTAACATGCTTTACAAGTATGCTGTTATATCATTTCTTCACAGCTTAGTATATCTACACTTTAAATACATCTGTAACCGTTCTCTCTATCGATAACAAAGTACAGAAAACAAATGATTCATTTATTATTTTTTTATAGAAGTATTGTGATGTTGTTTTTTGACTTTGATTAAGTAGCCTGTTAGATCACATAAATTTGATAACTACTTACTTTATAGCCAACAGACTCACCAGTATCTTCTTTGTTTTCCAGCACAGACATATTTATCATAAAATCCATTCGGTCTTTATAAAACACTTCGTTATTATTCAATAAACTACCAGCAATTTCATAGGTGCTGAACAGTGTATTTTTAGAATAAGCAACAGGAAGAACAATACCGTTATTCTCATCTAATTCGTAGATATGGGAGTTTTCAGTCCGGATCAAAGTGTAGGCCTTTTCTGATCGTTTTGGACCGTAAAATATTTGTAATCGTATCTCGAGCTATCTGGTGTAGCGAGTAGATGAAACTCCATGGGAATAACTTCAATATCGCTACTTGACATATTTACTAAATCTCCTTTATTAATGCCTAAGAAAGCATTGGGGAATACAAATTCTTTTACTACTTGCTCTGTGTTAGATTCTTCTGCAACCTTATTTGATTCAGAAATTCTTTTGCAGTTGACAAAAAGCAAAAGTAGGCTTATGGGGATCCATTGTCTCATGAACCAAAAATAGGATTTTATTTGTTTTGCTTTGTCTCTTAAAAAATGTGTTAAAATCTTTTTTTTTAAAAGATAAAAGCTTCGAAAAACTAGAGCTATTCATAAAACTATGAAATCATTAATACAGAGCTGCGAGTTATTTTCCAATTTTTCCAATTCAAAGATCTTAAGAGGACTGATTTTGTTTTTTTTGATGATCCCTTTTGATTAATTAAAGAGAATAATTGTGATGGTGGAAATTGTTTTTTGTGAGGTACGACTCGTTTTTTTTTTCTGCTTTCGCGGAAGCGAGATGACAAACCACTATACCTAAAAAAATCCCGAAAAGTCAAAGATGACATCTCAGGATTTTCAAAAAACCAACTAAAAAACATTATGAAAATTATAAATAGTAACCTTCCCCTTATAAACATCAATACTTGTGCCAAACTACTATGCACGCACAGCAATGTGTGTCTAGCACAACATTATAGGTCAAGTAACTCCAGTATTCCGTAATTAAACTGTCTAAAAAGGAAAGTTGCCGAAGTAAGCAAAATTGTCGCTACATAATCAAAATTAAATATCATTCCAATATTCATATACAAAATACCTTACCAGTCTTTGTTATCTGAAAATTCAATAAAAAGACATTCAAGACTTGTGTCGAAGAATCCAACCGTATGCATTGCTTATTGCAATCAAATCTGCAGAACAATAAAAAGCTTTAAATACACCTGAATAAACAGATAGATAGTTCAGGTATCTGATCACACGAATTTATCTTCTCAAAACTATTCTAACGTAAGCCATCAAATCCATAATTAATATGCGTTTCATTTTAATGTTTATACAAAATCCAGCTATATTATGGCTATATGGAATGGTTTCACTGTCAACGAGAAGAATTGTAATTAGTTGAAATGCCAAATGGTCAGTATATGTAACCAAAACCTTTCCTTTTGGCACATCATTAAAAATAAGAACACAAGAAGGATGTATTTGGTGAAGTGATACCAGCAGTATAAAAATTAGAGGGGCTAGAGCTAGCGTCATAATTGAAGATGGCATAGATTGATTGAATTCTTTCTTAGATCGCGATCCTTAAAAGATACTATAAGGATTAATGAGAGTGTTTGAACTTCTATTATTTAGAGCCACTTTTTCCATCTAAAGATAGCCAGCAGCGTTATAAAGATAACTGTATTAATCATCCAGAAATAGGGATACCCATATTCCCATGTCAGTTCTGGGATGTGTTGAAAATTCATCCCATAAACCCCTGCTACAAATGTCATAGGTATAAAAATCGAAGAAACGATAGTGAGAACCTGCATGATTTGATTCATCTTATAACTTACACTAGAAAGGTACATGTCGCGTAAACCAGCGTTAATCTCTCGGTAGGACTCCACTGTTTCTATAATTTGAATACAATGATCATAAGCATCTTGAAGGTAGGCATGAGTCCGATTTTCAATCAATTTACTGTCTTCTTTAAGTAATCTAGAAATTGATTCTCTTAAAGGAAAAATAGCATGACGAAGTTTTAATAACATTCTTTTATTTTTCTGCACTTTATTCAAAGAATCCTTCTGCGGATTTTCAAAGATTTCATCTTCTAGCTGATCTAAATAATCTCCTATTTGTTCTACTGCAATAAAATAGTGATCTATAATACTGTCTACGAGTGCGTAGAATAAATAGTCGTTTTTTACAGACCTTATGCGGCCCCGACTATTTTCTATACGTTCTCTAATGTTCTCAAAAACATCTCCAGTTTTTTCTTGAAAGGTAATAACGGCATCTTCAGTAAGGATAATACTTATTTGTTCTTCATTGAGTTCATGATTTTCTGAATCGTAAGATATCATTTTGATACATTGATATATATGATCGGCGTAGAATTCTGTCTTAGGACGTTGTGTGGTATTTGCAATATCTTCTAGAAGTAAGTGGTGCAAATGGAATTTAGACCCCACTTTTTTTAAGAGGTCAATATCATGAACACCGTCAATATTAAACCAGTTGACTCGATCCTCTTTAAGCTGGTCCAGAAAAATACCGTCTTGTTTAGAAAAATGTGTTTCATCATAGAGGATAGTCTCTGCGGTAACCGCTTCTGTTCGATCGGCTCCGACATAAGAAATGGTTCCGGGAGGTTGGAAAACATTATTTCTAAGTTTAGGAATTGCTTTGTGTCGCAATCTTAAATGAGGCTTTTTCATGAATCGGCTAATGAAATAAATTCTGTCTAAATCAAATATAAGAAGTTTCTCTTAACGGTCAACAACAATAATTTAAGAGCATTATGCATCCGTTTTTTTTAAAGAGAAACTTTTAGACATCTGTTTCAGAACTACTTATGTCTTTTTTTTTTAGAATCCGCCGTTTTTTTTATTTATGTAGACTGCTTCAACTTCTCTGCGATATAGGGGGCTGTATAACTATTTGTTTCTGTGGCAACTTCTTCAGGTGTTCCATAGGCGACTAATTTACCACCAGCTTTACCGCCTTCAAGCCCTAAATCTATAATGTAGTCCGCACATTTTACCAATTCCATATTATGTTCTATGACGATAACAGAATGTCCTTTATCAATCAATGCATTGAAACTATCAAGTAACTTATTGATGTCGTGGAAGTGCAACCCCGTGGTAGGCTCGTCAAAAATAAATAGGGTCTTATCAGTTGTAGTTCCTTTTACTAAAAAACTAGCCAATTTAATACGTTGGGCCTCGCCACCAGATAGGGTAGAAGAGCTTTGTCCTAAAGTTACATATCCTAATCCTACGTCCTGTAAGGGTTGAAGTTTTCTAGTAATTTTTGATTCGTTATTTGCGTCAAAAAAAGCGATGGCATCATTAATAGTCAGGTTTAAAATATCATCTATATTTTTATCCTGAAATTTGACTTCCAAAATTTCTTTTTTGAAACGTCTTCCATTACAGGTTTCACATTTCAAAGTTACGTCTGCCATAAATTGCATTTCGATCGTCACTTCTCCGTCTCCTTTGCAGGTTTCACATCTGCCGCCATCTACATTAAAAGAAAAGTGTTTCGGCATGTAGTTTCTTATCTTAGCAACCTTTTGATTAGCACATAAATTTCGTATGTCGTCATAAGCCTTGATGTAAGTAACAGGATTGGATCTAGAACTACGTCCTATAGGATTTTGATCTATAAATTCCACTGTTTTTACATTCTCAAACTTTCCTTTTATATCTGAATACTGTCCTGCTTTCTTTCCATAACCGCCAAGTTTTTTTAAGATGGCAGGATAGAGAATTTGCTTGACAAGTGTGGACTTTCCGCTGCCAGAAACTCCAGTTACCATGGTTAAAACACCAAGAGGAAAACGCACGTCAATATTCTGAAGATTGTTCTGTCTCGCTCCTACAATATCTATATAATATTTATGAGATCTACGCTTTCGCGGAAGCGGAATTGCCATAGAACCATTCAAATACTTTGCTGTAAGACTGTCTGATTTCAAAATCTCCTCCAGTGTCCCAGCAGCGACTACTTCACCACCATGAGTTCCAGCTTCTGGACCTATATCGATAATCTGATCTGCAGCTTGCATGATTTCTTCGTCATGCTCAACAACGATCACGGTATTTCCTAGATCGCGTAGATTTTTAAGAACTTTAATTAAACGCTTCGTGTCTCTTGGATGCAGTCCTATACTAGGCTCATCTAAAATATACATACTACCTACTAAGCTGCTTCCCAAAGAGGTCGCCAGATTGATGCGCTGAGATTCTCCTCCAGATAAACTGTTGGATTTGCGATTCAATGTCAAATAATCCAGTCCTACATCTGATAAGAATGTAAGTCTATTGTTAATTTCAATAAGCAATCTTTTAGCAATTTCCTGATCGTGGTTGTTGATTTTCAGGTTCTTAAAAAAAACAATCAATTCCTTTATAGGTAAGGTTACGAGATCTGTGATGTTAGTTTCTGCAATCTTGACGTAGTTGGTTTCTTTTCTTAATCTCGTACCATTGCAATTGCTGCATTTTGTTTTACCTCGATACCTAGAAAGCATGACGCGATTTTGAATTTTATAAGCTTTTGACTCCACCTCATCAAAGAAGGAATGAATGCCATTGAAGTACTTATTCCCATCCCAAACCAATTGTTTTTGTCTATCTGTCAGCTCAAACCAGGGCCGGTGAACAGGAAAATCAAATTTACTTGCGTTTTTAATCAACTCATTATTATAGTAAGACATGCTTTCACCGCGCCATGGGAATACTGCCTTTTGATAAACAGAGAGTGCTGTATTAGGGATTACAAGATCTTCATCGACTCCTACAACGTCTCCATAACCATTGCAACGAGGGCAAGCTCCATAGGGATTATTGAAACTAAATAAATGCGGATTAGGCTCTTGGAATTCTATTCCGTCCAATTCAAATTTATTGGTAAACTCTCTCACCTTACTGCCATCCATGTGTTCTATAAAAGCAACGCCTTTTCCTTCAAAAAAAGCCGTGTCTATTGCATCTGCGAGCCTGTTGTAGAAGTCTTCATCATCGCGCACTATAATACGGTCTACGACTATCTTTACTTCGTCATTTTGAGAATAGGTCAGGTGTTCTTCATCTATTCTATGAACAGAATCATTTATTTTAATACGCGTATACCCTTGTTGTTGGAGTGCTTGAAGTTGCTGTGCAGTATCGCGTTTCCCTTTAATTATTAGTCGAGTGGTAAGTAATAATTTAGATCCTTCATCCTGTTGCTTTACATAGTTAGTGACATCTGTAACCGTATCCTTTTTTACTTCATCTCCTGAAATAGGCGAATAAGTATGTCCTATACGTGCAAATAACAATTTGAGATAATCATAAATCTCTGTAGTGGTTCCAACCGTAGAACGTGGATTTGTCGAGTTTACTTTTTGTTCGATTGCTATGGCTGGAGCAATACCTTTGATATACTCCACTTTAGGTTTATTGAGACGTCCTAAAAACTGTCTTGCATAAGAAGACAGGCTCTCGACATACCGACGTTGACCTTCGGCATAAAGCGTGTCAAATGCAAGTGAAGACTTACCACTTCCTGATAAACCAGTGATTACCACAAGTTTATTTCTAGGAATTACAACGTCTAATTTTTTTAGGTTGTGAAGCTCAGCACCTTTAATAAGAATATTCTCCTTAGGGCTTAACTGGTCTATATCGGCAAACAATTTTGTTTCAAGCATAGCTACAAATATAAGTGTGTACTGGCCCTTCAAAGAATGGTTTATTGTGATTTAAATGTTAAAAAACGTTATTAAGTTTTGTATATATGGAATAAATGTTGTTATATTTATCCCGTTAACTTTTTTTAAACAATTTGCCTATACTATAACATTACTTTAAAAACAAGATCAAAGACTCACATTCTGAGATCAACAAAGTTGTTATGTTATGAAAATAGAAAATGCACAGGATGCTGTATTGGTTAGGCAATACCTCCTTGGTGATGAAAAGGGTCTTGAGATCCTCATAACCCGTCACAAACAAAGAATCTATAGTTTTATTTTTTCTAAAGTAATGGATAGAGACATTACAGAAGATATCTTTCAAGATACTTTTATAAAAGTTATCCGTACCCTTAGAAAAGGCAAGTACAACGAAGAAGGTAAATTTCTTCCCTGGGTGATGCGTATTGCCCACAACCTAGTTATCGATCATTTCCGTCGCAATAAACGCATGCCTAAATTTCAATCCCGCAATGACTTTGACATTTTTGATGTGATTAGTGATGGAGAAGAAAGTAAGGAATATGAAATGATAACCAGTCAGGTGCATGAAGATGTTAGAAGACTGGTAGAAGAACTTCCAAATGACCAAAAAGAAGTACTTATCATGCGTATATTTAAAGAGATGTCCTTTAAGGAAATAGCTGAATCTACTGGCGTAAGTATCAACACGGCATTAGGTAGAATGCGGTATGCACTCATCAATTTACGCAAGATTATTGACAAAAATAATATTATATTAACAAGATAATTTAAAATATTTAGCTGATTCTTATAATAAAGTAGCAAAAAGTGCGTTTAATTCAAAACTAAACTCACTTGCAACATGGCAAAACTTTACAATGAATCATTCCCTGAACCAGTCAAACCTACAGGTCCAAAAGGAGAAACGGTAAAATTCCTGCTCAACTTTTCAAAAGCATTAAGTATTACACGATATAAGAACATGACGTTTGAAACGCTTAACAATTGAAATGCAATAGCCTTATATCAATAGTTGTTTTCAGTCTGAAAACCCATCCTCAAAGCTACTGAGAATGGGTTTTCTTTTTTCTAGTGTTCCCGTTGTTGTAAAGAAAAGTTGGTTATAGATTCAGACACAATCCACCAGCATGACTAGACAAAAATTTTATGTTCTGTTTATTTAAAGTTATTAAGAGTATTATCTGTATCTAATCAACCTTATCAACCCAATCTATGCTGCTCTAAAAGTTGCCGCTTATGTGTTCCTATCGGTATGTAAATTTATTATGTTGAATGCAAGATCCTCATAAAGGTACTTTTAAACGCGTTCATACTCCGCAAAGCGGCAACAACTGGTGCAATCAAATTGGAATAGAAAGTTTTCAATTTTTATAAAAAATATTGATAAAGACAATAACCCCAAGGAAAATTAAGATCATATTGGCGGGCTAGAATGATAAACCTCTTTGGAGTTAAAATGCTTAAATAAAATGATTAGGGTTCTCAACTAAGAATTTTAATACCTCCAGTAATTACATTCTATTTTCCTTTTTTTCATCTTTAAAGCTTAGCACATATTTAGTAAAAGGCTTCCAGACGATGGCCGTATAGCTATAGAATCTATTATATCCATTAGAATTAAAGGTCAGTACCATCTTTTTATTTTCTTTTTTACTTTCACAACCTCGACTAAAATTAATGGCATTTAATGAGAAGCAATGTTAAAATTATTTATTCCGGGATAGGGTGTTTTTCTATCCACTGAATACCTTATTTTTTTCTCATACCAAACAACAATTTAAATTCATAAATAGTTGCAGCATCAGGTCCTATGAATTCTTATAAATTATCAAAAAAATATGCAAAGGCTTTCTCTTGCAATGATCTGATGTTTTGGTCTAGTAGATGGTTGCAAGAAGTAATAAAAATGATGTTAGGGAGTAATATGCTTTTCATTATTTATTTTTTAAAATTAGTTTCTTTTCTCTTTTGCTAGAATAGCTATAGCTTGAAAAGCTTTAAAAATGTTTCCTAAAACGTTTCTTGTATCTGAACTGGGTGAGGTACCTTTAAACAGCCCTCGCACCTCGTACTTTATTGGCTAGGTTGCCTGTATTTAATAATTATGGTTAATTGGTACTCCTAAAACGCCTTTTAGTGTATGGCACACAAGGTGCTTGACTGTATATTTATAAGCATTCACTTATAAATGCTTATCGACCATATCAACCCTTTAACACCACGAATGTGTTGCAAAGAAAGTTGCTATTCATCTTCATTAGATAAAGTTGTAGTAAGTCCATCATTTTATATGCGATAAGAACTGATGTTTTCAGTAAGGCAGTCCTTTTCTGATCGGTCAACATATAGCAAATCAAGAGTAGGTAAGTTTTGCTTAATAAGGCTGCTAACCCTTCCCTAATATCCTTATAAGAAGCATTTTGAGCACTGCTTAATGTTGAAAAGCATAAAAAAAGTGATAGAACTAGTAATTTGATAGTGTTTTGAATAATCTTTGATAATATTTTGAAAAATTAAGGATGAACAATCTTAATTCTAAGATTTTCGATCTTGTCATACAATACCACACAGAGGGTATTGTAAAATAGAAGGCACTATTATTACACTGTAATTCAATTGTTTTTTTAATATTGGTATTTTGATCCATGACGGAGAACAGTTAGAAAAACGAAAATAGAAAAAACAACCCATAAAAAAAGCCTTGAACCAATGGTTCAAGGCTTTATAAAATGGAACTGTAACGCATACTAAAAACGACTAGCTTCATACGCAGAAACAAAAAAGACCCTGAAATAATTCAGAGTCTTTCTTAATATAACATATTAACTGTTACTAAAAACTGTTAACTTATTTCACTTCTTCGAAGTCTACATCTTCCACATCGCTAGTGTCAGATTCATCAGAAGCATCAGCTCCAGAATCTGTTCCACCTTCCGTTTGTGCTTTTGCCATTTCTTCCGTTACACCTGTCCAAACTTTATTTAGCTTTTCTAGTGCTGGTTCGATAACAGTTAGTTCTCCAGTTGCATAAGCAACTTTCAATTCTGTAAGCGCTTCTTCAATGGGTGCTTTCTTGTCAGCAGGTAACTTATCGCCAAAGTCTTCGATTTGTTGCTCTGTTTGGAAGATCATTTGATCTGCCGCGTTCAACTTGTCAGCCGTTTCTTTAGCTTTCTTGTCAGTATCTGCGTTTGCAGCTGCGTCAGCTTTCATTTTCTCGATTTCTTCTTCGCTTAGTCCAGAAGAAGCTTCGATACGTATGTCTTGTTTCTTGCCAGTAGCTTTATCTTCAGCACTTACTTTGATAATACCGTTTGCATCGATGTCAAAGGTTACTTCAATTTGTGGAGTACCTCGTCTTGCTGGAGAAATGTCTGATAAGTGAAATCTACCGATCGTATTGTTGTCGTTTGCCATAGCACGCTCTCCTTGTATGACGTGAATCTCAACACTTGGTTGATTATCTGCAGCTGTAGAGAATACTTGTGACTTTTTAGTTGGAATAGTTGTGTTAGACTCAATTAATTTAGTCATCACACCACCCATCGTTTCGATACCTAAAGAAAGTGGAGTAACATCAAGTAAAAGAACATCTTTTACGTCACCTGTTAAAACACCACCTTGAATAGCAGCACCTATAGCCACTACTTCATCAGGATTCACTCCTTTTGATGGAGTCTTACCAAAGAATTTCTGCACTGCTTCCTGTACAGCAGGAATACGTGTAGATCCACCTACAAGAATAATCTCATCAATGTCTCCAGTAGAAAGGCCTGCATTTTTCAATGCCGTCTGACATGGCTGGATAGTTCTTTTTACAAGATCGTCGATTAATTTTTCAAAAGCCGATTTTGTAAGCGTCTTTACAAGGTGCTTAGGACCTGAAGCAGTCGCCGTTACATAAGGCAAGTTAATTTCAGTTTGTGCACTTGAAGAAAGCTCAATTTTTGCTTTTTCAGCAGCTTCTTTAAGACGCTGTAAAGCCATCGGGTCTTTACGTAAATCGATTCCTTCAGCAGAGTTAAATTCGTCTGCCAATAAATCTATGATTTTTTGATCTACATCATCACCACCTAAATGAGTATCACCGTCCGTTGCTAGTACTTCAAAAACACCGTCACCTAATTCTAGTATAGAAACGTCATGTGTTCCACCACCAAAATCAAATACGACAATCTTTTGATCTGTATCTTTCTTATCCATACCGTAAGCAAGTGCCGCAGCAGTAGGCTCATTAATGATACGTTCCACTTTAAGACCAGCGATCTCACCAGCCTCTTTAGTCGCTTGACGTTGAGAATCGTTAAAATAAGCAGGTACAGTAATTACGGCTCCAGTTACTTCATATCCTAAATAGTCCTCAGCTGTTTTCTTCATTTTTTGAAGAATCATTGCACTTAGTTCTTGAGGCGTGTACAAACGGCCATCGATATCTACCCGTGGTGTGTCGTTGTCGCCTTTTACTACTTTATAAGGTACACGTCCAGCCTCCTGAGAAACCTCGCTAAATTTGTTACCCATAAAACGCTTGATAGAAGCAACCGTTTTAGTTGGGTTAGTAACAGCTTGTCTTTTTGCAGGATCACCTACCTTGATCTCACCACCTTCTACAAAGGCAATAACAGATGGAGTAGTTCTCTTTCCTTCGGAATTAGGTATTACTACAGGTTCGCTTCCTTCCATTACAGAAACACAACTGTTTGTCGTACCTAAGTCTATTCCAATTATTTTACTCATTATAAATGTATTTTAATTTTTAATTTCTTTTTTATTACAACCTCACAAAGTCAATGTTTGTGCCATTACAATTCTAATGACATGATGTCATTTCGACTGTCATTATGTAAGCTTCATAGCTTTTATTAATTCCGCTTTCGCAAAAGCGAGATCCATACCTCGTGTCTTTTTAGTTTATAGTATGACGTATCAATCTCCGCAATCGGTATTTAATGATGCTAATTTATAGCTCTATTATTTTCCGCCAGGAAGACCTTTGCAGAACAATAGGGCCCGCTATCTTTTCTCGATTCTATGGCATAAATTACAGTGTTGATGGATTATTCTTATTTCCTTTATGTTGCTTTTAACCCAACAATCATCCCGAATAAGGAAACAAAATGCTCCAGCTAAAATTGAATCCATAAGCGTGTTTGACATGCTTAAAATAAGCGTTGCTCTGTAAAGATCTTATATATTGGGTCCGTGATGTACGGCTCGTAATTTTTTTAGGTAAAAATAAAAATAGATTGGGACTGGCAGAAGGCATAGAACTGGACTTTTATGCTTCTCTTTCTGCAACAGATAAAAGATATGCTACGGTTTTAAGTTGTATTATTAGGCTTACTAATTCAAACCCCGAGAGATGCGCGATTGAAGAAATCTGTGAAATTATAGCCTTTATAACAAATCAAAAAGTACTTCAACTGGATGGCGTTCATCTAGTGAAATTTAATCCAAAAACACAAATTAATTTCCATCGCAATTTTCTTCCTTTTCATCCTAATGGAATTTGTTTTAAGACCACATTGAATGATGGAAAGGTAGTTTTTGAAACTTACCTTAATAAATAGTAGGGTGGTTTTATAGTTCAAAAGGAACAAAAACGATCGGCGAGGCAAGTGGCTCTTTTTGAATGTTTTACAAGACTTATTGAAAAGGCAAGCGAACTTCTTGTTTATTGTGAACGAGGTTATAACACTGTGTTACAAGTAGTGTTAGAAAATGAGGAATACCGGCACAAACCTTATAACATAGATAAACGATTCAAATAAATTTGGGACGTAATGTTAGCTCTATGAACATAGTTTGTCATATAGAAGGAGTACGTTCAAGAGGTCTTTACGTGCGCAGAAGACTCTTTGATACGCACAATCGTTTGCAAAATGGAAAGCCTGATACAAACAAAGAAGAATGGATAGAAGCTGCACCGAAGTTAAATTTAGAAAGATTCTCAAATGGGTTTCTTGTTTTGCGTTGGCGGTATGGAAGTAAAGGCCTCTTTAGGTCAAGGGTTTAGTGCTTCTACTAAACGTTGTACAGGAGTTATTCCTGCCATGATGATGTACTAGATGATTATTGAAAATCACAACGCCAATTTTGAAGATGTTAAGAAATTTTTACGTGTAGCAGGTAAAACAGGAGTGTTATTCATAAAAAGAGCAACAGTTAGTGACGCCATGGGCGGTTGTCCTGAAGAGATAGAAGTGAGCAGCGCAATGGCAGCAAGCGCATGAACAGAAGTAATGGGAGAATCACTAGCTCAAGTAATTATGGCAAGTGAGGTAGTCATGGAGCATTACCTAGGCTTAACATGCGATCCCATAGGCAGACTGGCATAAATACCACGAATAGAACGCAAGGTTATGGGAGCGATTAAAGCCATTAACGGCTGTGAAATGGCACTCGATACAGATGCTAGAGGTGCCAAGGTACCCTGAGATAAGGTCATAGAAACCATGTGGCAAATCGCACAAGACATAGTACGAAGTATAAAATAACCGGTACAGGTGGTCTGACATTGAATGTGGCACTTTCTGATTGTCAATCAAAAAAGACAGTTTTTTTATTAAGATATATTATTATTATTCTCGCTTTCGCGAAAGCGTAACTAGTATTACATTTATACGACTAAAATAACATGATGAAGAACAACCCAATTCTCGCAGCTGGATTACCGAGTGTAAAAGAAGCCGATTTCCAGAAACATCCAAAGAGATTTTTAAACAAAAATTTGATTGCTAAAGGAGTCCTATTTATTCCCTTGTTTGCTGCGGTGGTGCTATCTTTTTTTGTAATACAAGAAAAACCTTGGGTGTGGAAAGTAGCTTTGGCAGTCTGGGTATTCTCCTTTATATTAAGCATATTCCTATCGTATAAAGGCTATTTTGTAAAAGGTTTTGTACTGAGAGAGCATGATATTACTTATAAGAAAGGCTGGGTGTTTCACAGTCAGATTACCGTGCCATTTAATAGAATACAACACACAGAGATCAATCACGGTCCTATTGACCGACTATTTAAATTATGTGAGCTGGATATATTTACTGCTGGAGGAAGTGCCAGTGATTTAAGTATTGACGGTCTTGACCCTGAGGATGCTGCCAAATTAAAGGAGTATATCTCAGGAAAACTTTCTATTCATGCTTGATTTATCCACACCTCAAAGGCAGAGTAAAAAGATCATCGCATTCTATCTGTATAAAAGTATCAAAGGCTTATTGTTGTATTTCGTTTTTGCCGCCGTAGGAACTAATTCAATGGGGAAATACGGCATGTTCATGACCGCATTTATTGCCTTCATTGCCTTAGCGTCATTGGTATCTCCAGTATTAAAATACCTCTATTTCACCTTTCACATAGAAGGTGATGAGCTCATTATCCAAAAAGGTCTGTTGCAAAAAGAACGCAAATCTATACCTCTAGAACGCATTCAATCGATCAATATCAATCAGAATGTAGTG
This sequence comes from Nonlabens sp., assembly GCF_047636915.1. Classification (GTDB taxonomy): domain Bacteria; phylum Bacteroidota; class Bacteroidia; order Flavobacteriales; family Flavobacteriaceae; genus Nonlabens. The sequence continues at coordinate 30,608 of NZ_JBLIGN010000011.1, forward strand.
CAACGTATTTTAGGCATCGTATCTCTAGAAGTAGATACTGCAGGCTCTAAGGGGAAAGAACTAGAAATTCCTGGACTAGAAAAGGCTTTTGCAAGTGAGTTTAAAGAATTACTTCAGGAACGCAAAGAAGAAATAAATGTAGAAGAAGAGGTTATAGAAAACGCTCAAAAATATTTTGTCGATTCTAATAACGACGGGTATGAGGGTGCACTTTTAGAGGCAACAGAAAAAATTCCAGCTATACCTTCACAGAAAACTAGAACAACTGCTAGAAACCTTACCGAAACAACGATTCTCCAACTTGGAATTCTTGATATTTTAAAGGTAGGAATAACACAAAATCATTTAAAAAGTGGAGGGCTCGCTATAGGTCTCGCCTTTGGTAGTTGGTTTCAAGTAAATGAATTGTTGGAGGAATATTTAGGCGACTGGATACAACAATTTTCTATGGAAAATGTCATTTCTAGCACCAGTGCTGGACTCGTTTTTATTGCTTTAGTTTTATTCTTATTCTTTTCAGTTGTGATCAGTGTGGCATTGGCAATCAACAAATATTGGGATTTTAGTATAGTTAAGAAAGGAACTGATCTGGAAGTTAAAATGGGATTGTTCAATAAAAAGGAAATTAAAATACCACTAAAAAAAGTTCAGATTTTAGAATTTCATTCCAATCCACTGAGGAAATTATTGGGTTTTCAAACGGCTCAGATTTTTCAAGCACAGTCCACAGAAAATAAGCAGGGTAGTGTCTCCGTTCCAGCTTGCAAGGAGGTACACAGAATGATGTTGCAAAACTTGATCTTTAAACAGCCTGTAGAAACTACAGAACAGGAACTAAAGTGCAATCCTTATTCTCATGCAAAATTACGTTTTTACATTTTATCTGTATTTCTTTTGCCGTTAGTAGGAGCTGCTTTTTATGTGGAGGAGTATGCTGGGATAGTTCTTTTAATACTGCTCTTTTGTATTTCGATTTTCATGGCTTTTATGTACGGAAAGAATAGTAGAGTTATTAAAGATGAAGATTTTGTGGTATTTAAAAAAGGGTGGTTGTTTCCGCAAACAGTGATATCACCTATTTTTAAAACCCAAGCAGTGGAGAAATGGCGCAGCATATTTTTGAAGCGCAGGAAAGAAGCACACTTAAAATTACATACTGCGGCAGGAACTAGAGGCTTGCGTTATCTACATGAAGATCAGTTGAATCAATTGATTACTTCTGTAAATAACGAGGTGATTTGTAGTGAAGAGAAGTGGATGTAGGTCCTTATTCTTGTTTTTTAAGGAAACAAATTTTATAGGAACCGGGTCAGTGAAAGTTAAACTGATTGTGATTAAATGTTTTCAAAATACAGATTCAATTAAAGCATATAGGCTTATGAAATTGTTAGAAGCAAATGGAAAGTAGTACCGTAAAAAAGGAATCGACTTCTACAAATTGAGCCACTGCTTGAACTCTGCCGCTCGATTTTTACTGATGATGATGTCTATTTCTGAATCGGGTTGTACTAATATCTTTAACTGACTTTTGCCATATTTTATAATTTTTTTGATCGCGGGAATCGCAATAATTACCTGCCTGTTTGCTCTATAAAAATCTATGGCACTTAAGCTGGTTTGCAGCTCATCAAGACTGGCGTTAGTAGTTGATTTTCCACCGTCAAAACAAACTACGAAGGTAATGGTACTATCTACATAAATATAAGCGATGTTTTCTGTTGGGATGGTTAGTAATTCATCACGGTAAAAAGTTAAAATTCTCTTTTTATCAGTATCTAATGAAGTTTTATTTTTAGCTGTCTTATCTTCTTTTAATTTCGCTTTTTGTTGATAAGTAACTAAATCATTATTTAATTTAAAGGTGCTAATAAGCTCTTTTTCAAGTTCTTTATTTGTTATTTCTAAACGTTTTTCATAAATGCTCCCTAGAATTCTAACTGCAAAAAACAAGGAAATTATGAGCAATAGACTCATTATAGAACACATGAAATAAAATCTTTGATTCAGATAATTGATTTTATCGTTTATGTTATTTATGTTGATTTGCGCAGCAATGATCCAATCTGAATGATCTACAGGTACGAGATAAATAATTTTTGAGTTATTTAATTCAGAGGTATCTCGTTTTAAAAGCTCATATAATTTATCAGCATCAATAGCATTTGCTATAACAGAAATGGTTGATTCTTGTGCATCAAGGATAGTTCCTATTTTCGTTTTATCAGGATGAGAAATTTGTCTGCCGGACGAATCTAACATGGAAATAAAGCTTGTCTCTGAATATGTATTTTGAATAGTCTGTTGAAGATTCTGTGCGATTATTTCTTTAGATAAATTTGATTCTAAATGAACACTTATTAAGGTTGAAACAGTTTTTGCTTCTCTTTTGCTATTCTCAATTTGTAATTCTAATACTTGAAGAATACTTGTTTCCACAAAAAAATGTAAAGCAACAAGTGAAATAAGTGTGACAATTCCGGTTATAGAAAAAAAAGTAAATAAGTATAATGTGTCCTTTCGCATATAAGTATAAAACGATTTCCTAATAAATTAATGGGAACAAATATAATCTTTCAATTCTCATTTCTTTCTGAATTATTCAACTGTTTATTTTCCTGTTTAGCATCAGATTTTCCGCTTCAGTTGTTTATAATAGGTAGTAACTAGCAGCTACAATTATCTTTATCACAAACAAAAAATAGTTATAATGAAAAAGTTAGAAAGCACAATGTTATTTTTTCTGTTGGCAGTATCCATTGCCTTCACAGGATGTAGTGATGATTATTCCGATTCAGATCAAGATCCGACACAATTAAATTCTAAAGTTTATGAGCTAAATGTCGCAAGCGATTCCGGAGTGATGGGAACGGTAACATTTATAGAGTTGAGTGATTCTAGTATATCGATAAAATTGAACTTGCAAAATACTGTCGCAGGTAATTCTCATCCAGCTCACTTACATGTTAACACAGCGGCAGAAGGTGGTGCAATTGCTTTGTCTCTGGAACAAGTAAATGGAGGTACGGGAGAAAGCACAACCATTTTTAATTCGTTGGATGACGGTACTCCTGTTTCTTATGATGACTTATTAAATTTTAATGGGTATATTAATGTGCATGAAAGTGTTGCTAATCTAACCACTATAATTGCGCAAGGGGATGTAGGTCAAAATGAATTGACTGGCACAAAAATTAGTTATGTATTAAATGAAGGTGCTTTACCTGGTGTTAGTGGGTCCATAGAATTTGCTGAACGCGTAAATGAATCTACTTTAGTAACTATTAATTTATTAGGAACTGTTAGTGGCAATATTCATCCAGCGCACATACATGAAAATAACCTGGCCACAACAGGTAATATAATTGTTGGTCTTACGGCTGTAGATGGAGGAACTGGAATTAGTAAAACACAGGTAGCGGCTTTAGTGAGCGGTGCTAGTGTAACTTATACAGACTTTTTAACTATAAATGCTTACGTAAATGTTCATTTTAGTGATACTGACTTAGTAACAATAGTTGCTGAAGGAAACATAGGTGCCAACCTTGATGATACCCTTATACCAGAATCCAAAACATATGACGTTACTAACGCTGGATCATCTGCTTATATATTTAATGGTGAAGGACTAACTAATACCAACAATCCTAATTTAACTTTTAGAAGAGGCAGTACGTATATTTTAAACGTCAATGCACCAGGTCATCCATTTCTTATAAATACTGTGCAAGGAACTGGTAGTGCAAATATCTATAATGAAGGAGTTACTAACAATGGTGCAGTAAATGGTACAATTACCTTTATTGTGCCGTCCAATGCACCAAATACACTGTACTATAATTGTCAGTTTCATGGGTTAATGAATGGAGAAATTACCATTACAGATTAACAACTAATTTTAGAAATAATATCCATTTAAATAGTAGGATGTAGGGACATCCTACTATTTATGTTTTAGTTAAATTTGTATGGCTGACATATTCGGCGAGAATAAAATCTATTTGTAAAGTATAAGGTTATTAATAACCAATCGCTCTTAAGTCAGCATGACAGGATAAAATGAAAAAAAAAGAGTTTTTATACTGGGTCTCATTATTATCTTATTCACTGGTCCTCTTTTTTTATATAATCTTTTAGCAGCGTTACAACGCATCCACACCACATATAAAAAAGCTGAAATTCAAATAAGTTCTGAAGGAATAATTTATTCATTTAATAAAAATAAAAGCAAAGCAACTGCTCTTTTTGTGGGTAAAGCAATAGAAACTAGAGGTGTTATAAAAACCATCACCTATCAAAATGATGAATTTACGATATTGTTAAAAGGAGAAAATAAATCTTCTTACGTCATTTGTATTATGCAAAGCCACCAACATGTACAAGTAAATCAAATGGTATTCGGGTGTCTATTGTTTTAAAAGGAATAAGAGCAGATGTGTTATCACACAAACAAAAACTAATTTTAAGGATGGTAATTTGCATTTTGTATTCAATGCAACAGGTGTTGTTCATTTTGTAACACCCCACTAAGTTTGTTGCTGATTAATTTAAGTCAATACGTTACATACTAGCATTCCATGTACTCTGCTCTAAGATACATACAGGTATATATTTTTGTTTAAGTAGCAAACTTTTATAAGGAACTTAAAAGCCAAATAGAATTGGTGCAAGTTTATTCTGTTCGTCACACCCTCTGTATAAAAATCAATTTAGTATGTATTCATAGCAAAGAAGCGAATAATTTTTAAAGAACCTATGTAGCAGCTATTGAGGTATCTATTTTGTGTCAATGGTGTTTGGTTGATGAGCTTTTTCCTGTGTGTAAAGTCACGATAAACAAAATAGTTCAAATGCTGTTACTTGCCTATTATAAAGAATTTAAATTCTTCATAAAGACGGCATTCAATAATAATTATTTGTCGAGTTTTGTACTTTAATTTAAAAAGGAGGTTACAGTTAAACTGTAATATCAATATTAATCGCATCAATTATGATCAAATACATAGGTATAGCAGCTATCGCGTTTGCAACAATTTCTTGTGGGAATACCACTGAAAATGTAGCTCTGAATTCTGCAAGTGAACAAGTGCAACAAGAAAAAAAGTATCCCATACATAAAACTGATGCCGAGTGGAAACAGCTTTTAGAAGCTCAAGCTTATAATGTATTAAGACAGGCTGGAACCGAACGACCTAATACGAGTCCTTTGAACAAGCAATATGCAGCAGGCACTTTAATTTGTGCCGCTTGTTTTGCACCAGTATACGAGAATGAGCACAAATTTGACTCTGGTACCGGTTGGCCTAGTTACGACAGATCTATAGAAGGACAGGTAGAAAGAGACGTAGATTATAAAATCGGCTATGCACGTACAGAGCTGAAATGCAATACTTGTGGCTCTCATTTGGGACATGAGTTTAATGATGGTCCAAGAAAAACCACTGGTAAGCGTCATTGTATTAATGGGGTGGCTTTAGATTTTGTTTCTAAGGGAACAGACTTGCCAGCATTGAGGAATTAAGCACCCTAAAGAGTAAGAAATATAAAAAGCTCTTGACTATTGTTAAGAGCTTAATTTTTAAATCGCTTTTACAATAAAAAGCAGGATAACCTTTAGAAAATCAGATCATGACAGAAAAAGAATATAAAGACAAACTTACACCAGATCAATACCACATACTAAGAGAAAAAGGAACAGAACGACCTTTTACTGGAGAATACAACACACATTACGATAAAGGAATTTACAGTTGTGCCGCCTGTGATAAGGAACTTTTTAAATCTGATCAAAAGTTTGATTCTGGCTGTGGCTGGCCTTCTTTTGATGACGAAATAGAAGGAGCCATAGAACGCAAGAGAGATACAGCTCACGGTATGATACGCACAGAAATCATGTGTTCCAATTGTGGAAGTCACCTAGGACACGTTTTTAACGATGGACCTTCTTCAACCGGGATAAGACATTGTGTAAACAGTTTAAGTCTGGGGTTCAAGGAAGAAGAGTAGTTCTTTAGTTTGCAGTCCCCGTAGCGTTCTATTTTGATCTATATTTTTATTCTCAGTCTTGAGTAGGTATCCGTATTGATTTTGTGCTGGTTTTGGTATCTTTGTGGCAGCTTTTATATGACAGTATCCGTTGTTAAAAAGACGATAGACAGCTTGATGTTCTTTCTATTCCCTAAAATAGAAGTAAGTAGATTATTTTGTAATTCGTGTTCTCAAATTCTAGAAGACCGGATTTGTAATTCCATAAGGCAAGTCCCATAAAATTTGGTGAACACAGGATAAGAATAGGAACGGCAAACACTGCTATTGAGATTTGAAATGTATCTATTTGTATTGGCATTATCTCTATCAGTTTTCAATTTTGTTATGGGAAGATGTCGGTGACTTTTCTATTTAAATACCACAATCTCAACAAAAAGATCGATTCCTCCTTGCTTTTTTCTGGTGTCAAGTATGCTGGGAAAGTTACATTTTTGGCGAAACATTAGAAAAAGTTTGACGGAGAAGCATACTTATGGCAAGGCAGGAAATTATCCGTTCTCGTAGCTTAAAAAGGAAGTTATTTTTAAAGGTTAGAAGGTACGCTACTCTTTAGAAATTTTGTTTCCTTTAAATATTCAATTGTTCTTTACCAGCAAGGTAATACCCCGTGCTTAATTCGTTCCCTAATAAAATAATTCTCTTTTACAAAAGCAGAAAAGCTTTGAATATAATAATGTTAGAGTTTTAAAATGTTTTATATCTTAAAATGGTTGCCATTAATTCTGCCTCTTGTGAGTTATCCTATTCTAAATTAAATTCGAATTCGAATGTCCTAAGAATTCCACTCCGGCACATCTTCCATCCAGACTTTTAAATTTGTCTTTTTTTGAATGATTCTCATGTGCCCAGCCTCTTCTTTTGTAACTAAAGAAATAGCTGTTCCGGGATTCTCTGCACGTCCAGTTCTACCTATTCTATGAATGTAATCTTTAGGAGATCGAGGCAATTCATAGTTGATCACGTAAGGAAGAAATTCAATATCTATTCCACGAGAAAGTAAGTCGGTAGTCACCAGACATCGAACACCAGTTTCTGCGCTGTTTTTAAAGTCGGCTAGGTTGTTATTTCTAACTCCTTGAGCCTTTTTACCGTGAATGGCTTTTGATTTGATGCCGTTGGTATTGAGCTTGTCATTTACATGATCTACTTGATAGGTAGAAGAACAAAAAATCAATACCTGTTGCATGTCGTGTTCTTCTATTAAATGCCTTAAAAGCACTCCTTTTTTCTCTTCAGTGACCCGATAGCCATATTGCTTGATAAGTGAGTAATCTTGCTCTTCTTCTTCAACTTCTATAACTACAGGATTGTTTAATAATCCTTCTTCAATATTTTTAACTTCGCGACTTAAAGTAGCAGAGAACAATAGGTTTTGTTTCTTTCTAGGCAAATGATAGAGTACGGCATCCATTTCTTCCTTGAACCCCATCGACAGCATTTTATCTGCTTCGTCCAGAACCAAAATCTTACAGTCTTTAAGTACCACGGCATTTGCTTCTATAAGCTCGATCAGCCGCCCAGGAGTAGCAACCAACACATCTACGGTATTCATCTTCATCATTTGCGGATTGATACTTACGCCACCATAAACAGGCATGGTAATAAGTGGCTTATCCAGCGCTTTTGAAAAAGTCTTAATTACGTCACTTACTTGTACGGCAAGCTCGCGGGTAGGCACCATTACCAGTGCACTGATATGTCTGTTTTTAGATTCAATTCCTTTTAGATTCTGAAGTAAAGGCAATGCATAACTGGCCGTTTTTCCAGAACCAGTTTTAGCGATTCCCAACACATCTTTTCCTTCTAAAATAACAGGGATAGCCTGTTCCTGGATAGGAGTAGGTACTGTTAAATGCTGATCGTTAAGAGATTTTATTAGTGCAGGATCGAGTCCTAATTTTATAAAAGACATAAAGTTTTTTTTATTCCTTGTAAATTTCAAATCACGATAAATAACTTGTTTCATTTTAGCCTTTTTCTTTGTTGAAAAAATAGAATCCTAGCCTCTGCTATGCTTCTATTTTAGCTTTGAAAAAACTTAAAATCATTCGATTTATGAATGCGACCCGTCAAAATTTATTTGGTGGTGCAAAAGTAAAGTATTAAGATGGTATTAAATATGAAGTCGGTAGGGTGATCAAGTTTTATATTTAAACAAAAAACCACCTTGAAACTACCACAATCTTATTATTTACAGGATGACGTTGTCGCTATGGCTAGAGATATGATAGGTAAGAAGATTGTTTCTGTAACACAGGGCAAATTAACTTCGGGAATCATTACGGAAACAGAGGCTTATCGAGGTCATGATGACAAGGCTTGTCACGCGCATTTGGGCAGGTTTACTGAACGTACTAAAATCATGTATGAACAAGGTGGTGTTGCTTATGTCTATCTCTGTTATGGAATTCACCACTTGTTTAATATCATAACCAACTCAAAAGGCCAAGCAGATGCGGTTCTTATACGTGCGGTAGAACCTATTGCTGGAGTAGAGGTAATGTTAGAGCGACGCGGTAAATATGAACTGGATAAAACACTCACTTCTGGCCCTGGGAATTTCACTAAAGCCTTTGGGTTAGATCGCTCCCATTATGGAACAGATCTTACGGGCAACGAGGTATGGATAGAAAAAGACAAGTCTTTAGTTTTTTTAGAAAGCGAGATTACAATTAGCAAAAGAATAGGAATCGATTATGCCCAAGAAGATAAGGATCTTCCGTGGCGATTTTATCTCAATAGTTCTACATATGTGAGTAAAAAATAGGAGCTATGTTCCGCTTTTGCGAAAGCTCCACAAGCCATAGATAACAGCATTCCTGTATAGTTTATTTACCTAAACTTGCTATCTGTACTCTGGATTTTCAAATCCCCATTGGTTTCCCTTGTCCCATTGCTCTCTAGAATTTCCATAAGCATTATATCCATTGTTTTCCTTTAATACGTGCGCAAGGTGCAGGAGGTTATACGTCATGAAGGTGGTATTGCGCTGGGTAAATTCGTTATCCATACCTACTTTTCCATCATCTCCATAACTAGCGCCGGGTCCAGCTTCACCTATCCAGCCGGCGTCTGCTTGTGGTGGTATAGAATAACCTACGTGTTGCATGGAATAAAGAATTCCCATGGCGCAGTGTTTGATACCGTCTTCGTTTCCTGTGATAATAGTACCACCTACTTTACCGTAAAAAATATACTGCCCTTTTTCATTTGTCATTCCGCTCATAGCATACAAGCGCTCGATCAAAAGTTGTGCTTGGGAAGATTTTTCTCCCAACCAGATCGGAGTTCCTACGATCAATATATCTGCTGCTGCAACTTTTTTATAAATCTCAGGCCAAGCATCTTTTTCCCAACCATGTTTGGTCATATCTGGTTGCACACCGGTAGCTACTTCATGATCGATCAACCTAATGTGATCAACTTGAGCTCCCTCTTTTTTCATAATGCGAGCACTCACGTCCATCAATAGTTTTGTATGACTTTTTTCAGGAGACTTTTTTAAGGTACAATTGATGTAAACGGCTTTTAATTTTGAGAAGTCTGGCGTGTTCATAATATTTGGTTTTTAATTGAGGTTTAGGAATATAGCTCCCTACACGCTGCAGGGAGCGAAAACAAACTAATAACCACTTCATCGATGAATTTATAATCTGATAATTACTCTCGTGGCTGCTGCATTTTTTCCATCATTTGGAGCAATATTTTTTTAGGGGCAAGCGGTATCGTGGCAATCATTGCTTTTTGAGAAAATGTAAGTCCTGCTTTCACATCTATAGCTCCATTGATCATGGCATCATATCCTGTTTGCGCGACATTTTCTGCTGTTGCTGTTTGATCAAAAGCGGAGGTTTTATCCATACCAGAAACCTTACCAAATTCTGTTGCAGTTGCTCCGGGCATCATGTTTGTTACCGTCACATTTGTTGTAGACAGTTCTTGTGCCATAGCATTACTAAGAGAACTTACAAAAGCTTTGGAGGCAAAATATACAGCTTGCATAGGTCCAGGCATCAAACTCGCAATGGAAGATACGTTGAGTATTTTCCCTTCATTTCTGTTTACAAAATCAGGGATAAATAAACGACAGAGATGTGTGAGTGCCATAATATTAAGCATGATCATGTTTTGATCAGTTGCCCAGTCGCGTTTATGAAATTTACCTATTCCACCAAAACCTGCATTGTTGATCAAATAATTTACAGTGATTCCAGCAGCTGTTATTTCGTCATAAATTTCTTGTGTGGCGTGAGGAGCTGTAAGGTCTTTTTCTATGACATGTACGTTGATCGTATAGGTAGATTCTAAATCTGTTTTTAGTTTCTGGAGCGCATCACCACTTCTGGCAACAATTATTAAATCCCCCCCTTTTGAGGCATGTATTTTTGCGAGCTCTTTACCTATGCCACTGCTGGCGCCAGTTATTAATGCTGTTTTCATTTGCTATCTTATTAACGTACTAAAGTTAAAGTATTACACCTAAAATGCAGTTCGTTTATTTTAAATTTAACAAGATATCCTATAAATTTTAAGAGATAGAAAGCCGTGCGAGATAGTCGTAATGCGCTCCTTTTTCAACCAATTCTACTTCAAAGCCTGCCTTTGTAGCATAGGATTTTAAGAGTTCGTAATCCATATATAACCAATCAAATGACGCTGATTCTGTTCTTTTGTACTGAAGAGAGAAACTAACTTCTCCATAATATTCCTTGCTGGGATCTACCCATAAACCGCCATCTTCTTCATCTTCATATAAGAATCTTAAATCAGAACTATCGATTAAGATCTGGCCATTTCTCTGGAGTAGTTTTTTAAGTTTTTCAAGGCAGGAAGAGACCTTTTGCAATTTTGAAAAGATTCCTGTTCCATTCATGAGCATTAATATGGTATCGTACTGCTGCTTGTGGTCCCAAATATTTTCTTGAACTACTTTTGAATTCGATTTTTCTAGCCTTTCTTGAAGAACTTGAATAGCTCCTGGACTTTGATCTAGAGCCGTTATTTCCAGTCCTTTTTCCTCCAGATACAAAGAATGTGAACCTGCTCCAGCGCCTATATCAAGAACACTCCCTTTGGAAAGTTGCAATGCCTTTTTCTCCAGTATAGGCATTTGATCATAAGGTCTAAAAAGATAGGGCAGAGGCAACACGTCATCTTCCATTGTAGCACTTAGTACAATGATATCTTCGGTATAATTCCCTTGATGGAAATCTAGTAATGCTTTACCGTAAAGGTCAGAATGTAGATCCATTAGTTGGTGTTTACCTGTAAAATTAAAGTGTTTTAAAGAGTTTAAAGAGTCTATCGCGCAACAACAAGATTCAAATCCTAAAATTAATCAAAAAAGACTACAGGGAAACAAGTTAAGGTAAATTGTCCTAGTTGGTATAAAATGCTGCAGGAATAACTCTTTAGAGAATGACTTTACGTCTGTTAAAAGAGATCTATTTTGCTGCCAGCTTGTCATAAATATGTAAATGGTACAAGGCTTGAAATGATGAAATGGTAATGATAAATCGGCTTTCGCGAAAGCAGAATAATTAAAATCTAAATAGAACACAACATAACTATGTCACAACAAGGTAAAATTAATGTAGCGGTGGAAAACATTTTCCCGCTTATTAAGAAGTTTTTATACAGCGATCACGAGATTTTCTTAAGAGAACTCGTTTCAAACGCTACAGATGCGACTCTTAAATTACAGCACCTCGCGAGAATAGGGGAGGCTGGAGTTGAATTAGGAGTTAAATTAGGAGATCAAAAAATTGAGATCAAGATCGATAAAGAAGCAAAAACACTTCATATCATCGATCAGGGTCTAGGAATGTCTGAGGAAGAAGTACAGAAGTACATCAACGAGATAGCATTTTCTGGCGCTGAAGAGTTTCTTGAAAAATATAAAGACACCGCCAAAGACAGTGGTATAATAGGTCACTTCGGTTTAGGTTTTTACTCTGCTTTTATGGTGGCAAGCCAGGTAGAGATTCTCACTAAGTCATTTAAAGATACTCCAGCGGTACACTGGACTTGTGACGGATCTCCTAATTACACGCTGGAGCCCGGAACTAAAGAAGACTTTGGAACAGAGATCATTCTTCATATTTCTGAGGAGGATAGTGAGTTTCTAGAAGAAAGCCGCATTACAGAGCTGCTCAATAAATACAACAAGTTTATGCCCGTGCCTATCAAATTTGGTACGAAGACTGAAACGCTAGAAAAGCCAGAAGATGCAAAGGAAGAAGATGCTGCACCTACTCAGGAAGTAGATAATATCATTAATAATCCTACTCCAGCATGGACCAAGCAACCGGCTGATCTTGAAGAAAAAGATTATAACAGCTTCTATCGCGAGTTGTACCCTATGCAGTTTGAGGAGCCTTTATTTCATATTCACTTAAATGTAGATTATCCATTCAATCTTACTGGGATTTTATATTTCCCTAAGATGACTCAAGATCTTAATGTACAAAAAGACCGCATCCAGCTGTATCAGAATCAGGTATATGTTACCGATAACGTAGAAGGAATTGTACCAGAATTCTTAACCATGTTACGTGGCGTAATTGATTCTCCGGATATTCCTTTAAACGTATCTCGTTCTTACCTTCAGGCAGACGGAGCGGTTAAGAAAATTTCTAGTTACATTACCCGTAAAGTAGCAGATAAATTGAAGAGCCTTTTCAATGAGGACCGCAAAGGTTTTGAAGAGAAATGGAACGATATTAAAATCGTAATTGAATACGGAATGCTGAGCGAAGATAAATTCTTTGAAAAAGCTGACAAATTTGCATTGTATCCTACCGTAGACGGATCTTACTATTTATGGGAGGAGTTGATTGAAAAAATCAAACCAGCCCAAACAGACAAAGATGGCAAGACGGTGGTTCTTTATACGTCAAATAAAGAAACACAACATTCTTACATCGCAGCTGCAAAAAGTAAAGGTTACGATGTTCTATTATTAGATTCTCCTATCATTTCTCACTTAATGCAAAAGCTAGAATCTTCTAAAGAGAATGTTTCTTTTGTAAGAGTAGATGCAGATCACGCAGATAACCTTGTTAAAAAGGAAGAGGAGCAGATCTCTAAATTATCTGATGAAGAGAAAGAAACGCTTCAAAAAGCAATTACAGAAACCATTGCAGATTCTGGATATACCGTTCAAGTAGAAGCAATGAGCAGTGATGCAGCACCATTTATGATCACCCAACCAGAATTCATGCGTCGTATGAAAGAGATGCAAGCTAGCGGCGGTGGTGGCGGTATGATGGGTTTTGGTAACATGCCAGACATGTACAATCTTGTAGTAAACGGGAACCACGATTTAGTGCAATCTATCTTTACAGAGAAGGACGAAACTAAGAAGGCTGGATTGATACAGCAAGGAGTAGACCTAGCAAAATTATCTCAAGGTCTCTTAAAAGGAGAGAAGTTAACGGATTTTGTAAACCGCAGTTATGGTTTGATTAAATAAAAAAATAGCTTCTAAATACTAAAAGCCTGTTTTCATTATGAAAACAGGCTTTTTTATATAACCGTATTTTATAAATGCAGCACTGCATAGTATGCAAATAGCAGAGATGAAATAGAATGAATTTTAACTACCAGACAGATCGCTACTTTCAAAGGAGCCAGCATCTGGACCTTCACCTGAAACGGTAGAAGTGCTTCTTGTTGTACCCGAAATATCGGTGGCGGTAACACTCGCCGGATCTCCAATTCCATTAGCACCACCAGTGTTATCTATACGTAGTTTAAAAGCAGCTACCTCTTCAAATAATGGATCCACATTTAAAATGCATTGATTGTATAGATTTATATTACTGAAATCATATGCAGGAATTCCATCAAAGCTATTGGATGAATCATTAAAGCGCAGCAACGAATTCTCAAACTTAAAATTAAAGGTGGAGGTACCATCATCTAGCAGAGCAAGCTCAAGATTGCGATCGCCGTAAATAATACAATTGGTAAAATTTGCAGCCGTTAAATCTGCAGTAAACTCCGTATTTGGGATTGCATTAGAAATGAGCAGGGTAGGGTCTTGTCTGAAACTACCGTTCCAGTAATTAGAAATGGTACAATTATTAAAGTTATAATCGCCGCCTAGACGGGCTACTACCGCAGACTGTCCTGAGTTGTGGAAAATAGAATTAGTAGCTTCTATGGAAGCCGTTGTTCCTAAAAGGGCTGTGTTAGAACTATTAAAGACTTTAGAGTTATTGATCTTCAAAGTAGCGCCGTTAGAAGCATTATTAAAACTGTCCATAATAATACCCACACTAGCATTCTTAATCGTTGCATAATTGATTTCATGATTGATACTACCAGCGGTTAACCATATGGCTGCCCATTGTCCAGCGACATCGTCATAAAGAGGTTCCAATCGGTCACCTTCAAAAATCACTTCGTTTTCTAATTCTTCTGTGGTAGAAAGTGCACCATTTACTTTTAACGTACCATCTCTGGCAACTATAATACCGCTTTGAGAATGAAAGTGTATTCTTGCACCAGGATTTATAGCAAGCGTTTTATTAGGTGGGACACCAGCAAAACCGTAAATCACATAGGGCTTTTCGTTGGTGAAAATAAGCTCGTTATCGTCGAGAAAGAAACCAGAGATACGCACTCCGTCTTCTTCTGTTCCCAAGAGGATAGTTTCTTCAATACCCTCAGCATCCCGTTCTGGAAATAGAAAAACAGCATCTTTTATTAAAGTAACTAGTGCTACTTTTTGAAGGTTTGCTCCGGAATCAAATTCTATGGTATCTTCATATAAGAATTCTGTGTCTCCTGTGAAATCCATAATGTCTACGGTCGTTTCTACAAAAACAAACATGGAGTCCTTAGCGAGTAACTCTACATTTTCGAATACTTGTCCAGGAACACCATCTACAGATATGCGGTATTTAGAATTAGTGCCTTGCGCCAGCGCCACTCTAGGAATAACAATGTCATCATTGCTGCGATTATAGACTTTAAAAGTCCTGGTACTTGATCCTATGGTAGAAAAGACCGTATCTAAATAAATAGTGTCTTGAGAGAATTTTAGACTACCTGTACTGGACGTAAATTCAAAATCATTTCTACAAGAAGAAATGAGTACTAGAATGATGAAGCAAATTAGTGCAGTAACTATATATTTCATGAGGTTTCAAATAGATCTCTTAATTCTTGTGATATTTTAATGGGCTTGCCAGTTTTATCTATAGCACACCAGTCAGAGCTTGTTTTGGCTAGTAAATCCATGGTGTTTTCGTCATATATTTCAATAAAACGTTCATAACGTACGTTTGTTGCCCTTCCTACCTGAGTCTTAATTAGTATTTTGTCTCCTAAAACGGCAGCTTTCTTGTAAGTAATGCAGTGTTTAAGCATTACCCACCCAAAGCTTTCTAGCATCTCTAAAGTAGCAACACTTAGCCAGTGTTCTGTGGCCACAGCTGCAGCCCATTGTACGTAAACCACATTATTAACATGATCCAGGTCATCAATTTCATCTAAAGTTACAGTGCGTCTTTTTTCAAAAACAGGAAGTTTAGAATCTATCACTATTTTACAATTTCTATTTCAAACATCTTAGGCCACCTTTTTCCAGTGATAAAAAGGCGGTCCTTCTTTCTATCATAAGCGATTCCATTAAGGACATTATCCTTCTCAGAATAATTAGGGATTTCATCTGTAATGCTATTGAGATTAATCGCGCCTTCCACAACTCCAGAAATCGGGTTGATAATCATGATCAGATTAGTTGTGTAAACGTTGGCATATATTTTACCATCGATCCATTCTAGTTCGTTGATTTTTGAAACGATGCGATCGTTACTTACCACTTCTATATAACCCAATTCTTCATAAGTTACAGGATCAATTTTCCAAATTTTAGAACTTCCATCGCTTTTATATAGATACGTACCGTCATTAGTAAGTCCCCAACCTTCTTTGCTCTTATTGTATGTAAAATCGTCTATTTTATGAAGACCCAAGTCATAGACATAACCTATTTTGCTTTGCCAAGTCAGTTGGTATACCTTACCATTAAGAATGGTCATTCCTTCTGCAAATTGGCTGTCAGGAAGCGATGCTATTTTATAAGGTTCACCCTTCTCTACATCGGTTATTCTTATGTCACTTTCCCTAAATTGCCCTGTACTTTCATATAACGAATCTCCATAAAATTCTAGGCCTTGGGTGTAAGATGTTGTGTCGTGAACATAAGTGTTTACGATACGGTAACTGTATATTTTTGCCTTTTGAGTAGGCAATCTTTTAATTTTTGTGGCTGCGCTTGTATTCATACCATTTCTATAAATGATAGCTTTAAAAGTTAGATTTCCATAAGGTTGATTTATTAGCTTTCGCGAAAACGTGATTCCACCAGTCCCATCGATACGAGTCTCATTTTGATACCATATCACACTATCAATACCTATAGAAGTGTCATCTATCAAAGAAATTTGTACCGTATCTTCTTCACTCCAGTTCAATTTTGAATTGGTAATCTCAAGTTTGTAATTTTCTTTAAAAGTCTCGATGTCTGTTTTACAGCCTGATAATGAGAGTGCTGCAACAATCAGATAAACCGAATAGTTCCATTTCATAATGTGTCTTTATTGATGCGAAAGATAGCTATAAAAATGGATGAGAAAAACCTTTGTGTAACTAAAACTAGACTGTATATTTGCAGCTGGCAAGTCCTACACAACTAGCTCCTGTTGAACTCCTCCAGGGCGGGAACGCAGCAAAGGTAAGCGGTCGTAGCAGTGTGATGTAGGTAGCTTGCCTTTTTTTATGCCAACTACCCAAATCTAAGTACCTCATTTAAAAGCGATTATGAAAAAAGTAGTCCTCGTTACAGGTGGGTCTTCTGGAATAGGAAAATCCATAGCTCTTTATCTACAAGAAAAAAATTACACCGTCTACGGTACGAGTAGAAGTCCAGACCGCTATCCAGACAGTCCTATAAGCTTACTAGCACTGGATGTTCAACACCAAGATTCTATAAATTTGGCTGTTAAAAAACTCATAGAAAAAGAAGGGCAACTCGATATTTTAATTAATAATGCTGGGGTTGGAATTACCGGTCCTATGGAAGAAACTCCTATGGATCAAGTAAAAAACGCCATGGAAACAAATTTCTACGGTCCATTGAGAGTGCTACAGGCTGTTCTACCTCAAATGAGAAACCAGAAAAGGGGTCGTGTTATAAATATTACTAGTATTGCTGGCTATATGGGATTGCCTTATCGCGGTATTTATAGCGCTAGTAAAGGAGCTTTAGAAATTGCAACAGAAGCTTACCGTATGGAATGTGCGCATCTTAATATTCATTTCAGTAATGTAGCGCCAGGAGATTTTGCCACCAATATAGCCGCAGGGAGATTCCACTCACCAATCATTTCAGGAAGTGATTATGAAGCTGGTTATGCACATAGTTTAAAACTTATTGATGAGCATGTTGATAGCGGCTGCGATCCTATGGAAGTAGCTCATAAAATATATGAGATTCTTCAAAAGAAAAACCCAGGCATTCATTATAAGGTAGGTAGCTTTTTACAGAAGTTTTCTATTGTCTTAAAGAAAATACTTCCAGAAAAGCAATACGAAAAAATGCTGAAGAAGCATTATGGTCTTTAGGATGGATTGGATTCTGATTTTACAAAAGAGGAACGCTCACTATCTTTCTTAAAAGGCTTTAGCAATTGCTCGTGAAACGCAGTTGGATAATTTTTATCTCCAGGGAACCCTAATTCCAATTCTGCTTGGTGATACGGCATATGTGCCGTGCCAAACATATAATCCCATAAACTTAGAGAAAGACCATAATTCACACCGTATTTTTGTGCTCCGGGAATTTTTTTGGCATGATGCCATAAATGCATCTTAGGATTGTTCAACACATATTTTAAGGGTCCATAATCCCAATTTAAGTTGGCGTGATTCAAATGACCTATAAAAACGGCAATCATGTGGATCACGATAAATTGTTCAACACCAAAACCTATCATCGCAAGAGGTATATACTGCAAGGCTTTGTAGATAATCGTCTCCATAAAATGAAACCTAAATTGAGCAGCAAATCCCATTTCCTTAACGCTGTGATGCACTTTATGAAACTCCCACAAGAAAGGGACTCTGTGCAAGAGTCTGTGAATGTTCCACTGAATAAAGTCGGCAATGACAAACATGATCAATAATTGTGTCCAAAAAGGAAAATTAGTTACTTTAATAGCAATAAGGTTGGTAATCCCTATACCAGCGAGTCCGTCGTTAAATAATTCTACAAACACATCAGAGATTGCATTATAACCTACTAAAGAGAATAAGAAGAAATTGAAAAACAAGTAAAATAAATCCAACCAGAAGTCTTTACGCAATACTTTTTGCTTCTTGCGCCACGGCAACCAGACTTCTAGAGCAAATACCAATACAGAAATTATCAGCAACCAGTAAAAATAATTGGTCCACGACGGATTCATTATTTCTCGCCAGAGGTAAGAAGCGTAGCCATTAAAAGAATCGCCAAAAATTTCTAGGTATTTTTCCATGTGAATGGTAGTCGTATTTACCATGTAAAATTACTATATTCCTGTTTGCGATAACCTTGTATTATATTAAAAATGTATAAGTTCATAAAAGGAACTTCTTATTTTATTTTTACAAAATAAATTTTGTTTTATGAAACAGCTATTCTTTCTTTTTTTGATCTTATGTATAGGTACTTCTTGCAAGGAAAGTGTTCTATTAGAAAAAGTGGGTGCAAAAGAACCCGCTTATTTTGACTGGGGCGCCGCAAATGTATATTTTCTGTTAACTGATAGGTTTAATAACGCTGATACGTCAAACGATAATATCATTAAAAGAAATAAAGAAACGGGGAAATTAAGAGATTTTAAAGGAGGTGATTTTGCTGGCATCATTCAAAAAATAGACGATGGTTATTTTACTGATTTAGGGGTCAACGTTATTTGGTTAACCCCTATTTGGGAACAAATTCACGGCAGAGTCGATGAAGGCACTGGGTTTACTTATGCGTTTCATGGGTATTGGGCAAAAGACTGGACTGCTGTAGAACCTTCTTACGGAACAATGAAAGAGTTTAAAACGCTGGTTGATAAGGCACATCAAAAAGACATTAGAATACTACTTGATGTGGTGATCAATCATACAGGTCCTGTAACTGATCAAGATCTGTTGTGGCCAGAAGAATGGGTGCGCACTGGCCCAAGTTGTACCTATCAAGATCAAAGTACAGCGGTTACTTGTACGCTGACGAATAACTTGCCAGACATCAAAACAGAAGGCACAGAAGAAGTAGAATTGCCAGAGGCTCTAGTTAAAAAATGGAAAAAGGAAGGCAGATACGATCAAGAAGTAAAAGAACTCGAGGTATTTTTTGCAACTTCAGGTTTAAAAAGAACTCCTGCAAATTATATGATCAAATGGGTAACCGATTATGCCCGAGAGACAGGTGTTGATGGTTTTAGAATCGATACCGTTAAACATGTGGAAGAATCGATTTGGGCTACGTTTAATAAGCAAGCAAAATTAGCTTACGAAGAATGGAAAAGGAACAACCCTGAAAAAGTCATTCACAAGGACGCGTTTTTTATCATAGGTGAGCTCTACGGTTATGCTGCAGTAAACGGAAGACCGTATGGGTTTTCTAGTGGTACAGTGGATTATTTTGATGTGGGTTATGATGCCATGATCAACTTCGGATTTAAAAACCATGCCTCTCAAGATTATAAAACACTTTTTAAAAAATACGATAGTATTAGAAAAAACATGCTCACAGAAAAGCCTGGTCATCCCGCCTATTTTATGAATTATATCAGTTCTCATGACGATGGGCAGCCTTTTGATCCGTCAAGAGAAAAAGCAATGGAATCTGCTACTAAATTATTACTTACTTCTGGTATGTCTCAAATCTATTACGGCGATGAAATAGCTCGTTCTTTAGCAATAGATGGAACTGAAGGAGATGCAACATTAAGATCTGTCATGGACTGGAAAAATTTGAATCAAGAAGTTTTAACGCATTGGCAAGTATTAGGAAGGTTTAGAAACAAGCATAAATCAGTAGGAGCAGGAGAGCATTTCTCTTTAGAACACAAAGGAGAAGGAACTCTAGCTGCTAGATTCTATAATAAAAACAATCAGGAAGATATCGTGCTGATAGGAGCAGGTTTACCTAATGGATTACTTGAAATAGAGGTAGAAAAAGTCTTTCCTAAAACATCTCGATTGCGCAATGCGTATACCATCAAAAAAATACCTGTGGTGAATGGTAAAGTGACTGTGATGGTTAAAAATGGGGTGGTTTTGTTAGAGAAGTTGTAATTAAGCACTTTTCTTTAAATAGGAATAGGTTAGAGATTTTCTGTACAGTTATTGGAATTGGATGGATATTTAAGAATTCTACCATAGTGGATTACAAAATTTTAATACGGGACTAGCGATCGCTCTAAGTTTATCTGGGATCTGCGGGAATTCTCTCGATCAATTTTAAATACATATTTTTCTTTGGTAGATAGGGGAATGAAAAGGGGGTTTGCACAAGAGTGAAAACGCATTGGAAACATTACGAGCTTAGCTATTTTTAATCGATTTACCCGCCTTTACCATCCCAGAATATTTATTCTAACAAATGATTAGGGACTGACGAAAGGAGCTTTGGCATGTTAAAAATAAAAAATACAAACGGCTCTTGTTACCGACTTGCAGCTGCGCTTTTTTTATTTGAGCAATCTGTAATGGCATTAGGTAATTGGTGTTTACATAGCCGTAAAAAACGCAAGAGTAGTAAAATTCCTTTGGCTAGACGACACCGAAATATTCCAGCAAAAGAGTTCACATTCTTGAAATTCTATACTAATTATTCCGCTTTCGCGAAAGCGGAACCTATATAATCTCCATTCAATATTCTATCTTTAAAGATTCAATCAAACTTTAAAGATGAAGTACTATTATTACGCGCTGCTATTTTTAGGTAGCACAGGTTGCAAGGATCTAGGTGTTCCTGATTTGTCCATTGAGGAGAATACTCCTCAAAATGAAGTTATAAAGGACAAGATACCAACACCACAACTCAACTTGCAGCAAGCAAATAACCTGGCTCAGTTACCGCTACATTGTATAGAGACAGAATACCCTAATAAAATAGGGCATGTCACCGCTGGACCTGAAGATCAAAAAAGACCAAGGGTGCAACATCCAGTTTTTTATGGATGCTTTGATTGGCACAGTGCGGTACATGGGTATTGGAGTGCGGTAACCTTGATCAAGAACTTTCCAGAACTGGAGAAAAGGGAAGAGTTACTTCAAAAGATCCAAAGAAACCTAACCAGCGAAAATATAAAAGTAGAAATTGCTTATTTAAATACTAAAGACAACAAAACCTTTGAACGTACCTACGGTTGGGCTTGGTTGCTCAAATTACAGCAAGAACTGGACTCCTGGGAAAGTGAGTATGGAAAAGAACTCTCTCAAATCCTACAACCCTTATCTGATATGGTTGCTGATCGTTATGTAGAATATTTGCCCAAATTAAATTACGCAATCCGTGTTGGGGAACATTCTAATACCGCTTTTGGGATGGCATTTGCTTATGATTATGCCGTTCATGCACAAAACCAAGCGTTGAAATTGGTTATAGAGGAAAGGGCAATAGAATTTTATCTCCGTGATGCAGACTGTCCTATCTCATGGGAACCTAGCGGTTATGACTTTCTTTCTCCTTGTCTAGAGGAAGTGGATATCATGAGACGAATTCTTCCCGCGGCCGATTTTCATAATTGGATCAAAGAATTCTTACCCCATATCGAAAACGGGAAACTAGAGATGGAGATCGGCAAAGTTTCTGATCGCAGTGACGGGAAATTAGTTCATATAGATGGATTGAATCTCAGTCGTTCCTGGGTATTGTACGGACTTGCCGCTCAATATCCGGAGTACAACAATCTCACAGAAATTGCAGATGCCCATATCACCAACACCTTACCCAATCTCGTGGCAGACGATTATGCTGGAGGTCATTGGTTAGGGAGTTTTGCTATTTATGCATTGCAAAATGCCAAAAATGTTCCATAGAATATTTAAAAATATAGGTCCGGCGACATTAATTGCGGCAGCATTTGTAGGCCCAGGAACGGTGACTCTCTGTACACTGGCTGGAGCAAATTATGGGTACAGCCTTTTATGGGCTATGTTGCTGTCTATTTTTGCCACCATCATTCTCCAAGAAATGGCAGCTCGATTGGGATTGATAACTGGTCAAGGATTGCCAGAGATTCTAAGGAGTACGATTTCTAATAAATTCATTAGAGTAACACTGATTGCATTGGTTCTAGCAGCCATTGCAGTAGGAAATACGGCTTATGAAGCTGGGAATTTAAGCGGTGGCGTTTTAGGCTTGAACATCATTTTTGGCGAGCAATGGTATTTTCCTTTGCTGTTGGGAACTATTGCCTTTGGTTTACTCTATTATGGCAATTACAAAGTGCTAGAAAAAGTGCTTATTACACTCGTTGTAATTATGGGCATCTCGTTTATAGCCACGGCAATTGCGATAGGTCCAGATATGCATCAAATCTTTAAAGGCCTTTTCACCCCACAAATTAATAGTAAAAACATTCTAGCTATAGTCGGATTGATAGGAACGACAGTTGTTCCCTACAATCTATTCCTCCATGCTTCTTTAGTAAGTGAAAAGTGGAGTGCCTCCAGCGATTTAAGTGCGGTAAGAAAAGATACCATCATAAGCGTTGTGCTCGGTGGACTGGTTTCTATGGCAATTATTATTGCGGCAACCGCATTACAAGGAACGGATGTTTCAGGCGGTGCTGCCCTTGCCGCTGCACTAGAGCCTATTTATGGATCATGGGCAACTTATGTTTTTTCCATAGGTATTCTAGCCGCTGGAATTACCAGTGCTATTACTGCGCCACTTGCTGCGGCATACGTGGTAAAAGGATGTCTGGGTTGGAAAGGAACTATGAAAAGCGGGTCGTTTAGAGCCGTATGGATGTTTATTTTATGCGTTGGAATTATATTTTCCAGTATTGGGTTAAAGCCACTGGAAATAATCACCTTTGCCCAAATTGCTAATGGATTGCTTCTTCCGATAATTGCGGTTTTACTGCTTTGGCTGGTGAATCAAAAGTTATTAGGTTTGTTTCAAAATAAGACTTGGCAAAATATAATGGCTGCTGCAGTCATTATTATTGCGGTTCTACTTGGTGCAAAAACACTTCTTAAAGTCTTTGATCTTATATAAATGAAAACTATCGATTTAAATTGCGATCTAGGTGAAGGAATGGCAAGTGACGAGCGCATTATGTCATTTATTAGCTCCTGCAATATCGCTTGTGGCGGACATTTTGGAGATGAGAAATCGGTGAAAATCGCTTTGCAATTGGCCTTGAAATACGGTGTAAAAGCTGGTGCGCACCCATCTTTTAGAGATCAAGAAAATTTTGGTCGTATGTTTATAGATGTTTCTAGGTGTCGCTTTCGCGAAAGCATAACACAACAAATACAACTCTTTCAGAAAATAGCAAAGCAAGTAGGAGTGGCTTTACACCATATAAAAATGCATGGTGCCTTATATCATGCTGCGGCTTACCGAGAAGATTTTTCAGATTGGTTGGTAGAATTGATGCTGGAAGCCTATCCCAACATATTGCTTTATGTGCCACCTAATTCGTTACTAGAAAAAAAATGTAAAGCACATAGAATTGATTATCGTCGAGAAGGTTTTGCAGACCGATCTTATGATGCAAATGGTAAACTAGTAGAAAGATCGCAACCAAATGCCCTGATAAAGGATTACAGAATCACAGCAGCTCAAATAGAAATGCTTGTAAAAAATCAAAAAATAAGGACACCAAGCGGAATAGAAATCACGCTAGAAATAGATACGATTTGTATTCATGGAGATAACACAGAGTTGATGAAGGATTTTGAAAAATTGGTCGTTGATTTGAAATCTAAAGGAATTAAAATTGGATAAAGAGCTATTCACATATCATGCCTACAACGAAAGATCCTTGTTGATTTCATGGCCAGAAGAAACGCTGGAGATGATTTCCAAGAGAACCACAACGGTTAGGCAAATCAACAAACTTTTCAACCAGCAAGTCGTTATCAATCATGGCGCCTATTCCATTTTAATTTTATGGGAAAACAAAATTAATCATAAAAGTGTCATCGCTTTAATGGATAAAAAACTGCAAACTAACCAACTTTTAAAAGAAACTAACACCTTCTGGAGGCTGCCTATTTTTTATGAATTAGAGGAAACTGTTGTAAAGGCTTTCAAAAATAAGCTCCCGGTGGAAGAAATTATAGATTGCCACTGTAGAGCAACTTATAAGGTAGATTTTATAGGTTTCTTACCAGGGTTTCCTTATTTAAAAGGTTTGGATAGTGACTTGAAAATCCCTAGAAAGACAACACCATCATTGCAAGTAGCAGCTGGATCTGTGGCCATTTCAAATGAATATTGTGGTATATATCCATCTCAAAGTCCTGGGGGCTGGTATGTATTGGGAAATTGCCCACTAGATATGTTTGATGTGGCTAGAAGTTCCCCAAGCTTATTAAATGCTGGAGATCAAGTCAGTTTTTACTCCGTTTCAAAAGAAGAAAAGGATCAATTGATCGCACTAAAAGAAACCGGAAACTTAGAACTAGAAAAATTTAAAAGCCATGCCTAGTATAACCTTACTCCATGCAGGATTTTACAGTTCGATTCAAGATCGTGGAAGGAAATCCCATCGACATATAGGAATCCCACATAGTGGTGCGATGGATCAATCCTCAGCTGATTTGGGTAATTCGTTATTGAATAATGCTCTCGACGCAGCAGTTATGGAAATTATTTTACAAGGTGGTACGTATTTATTTTCTCATTCCACACGAATTGCCGTTACAGGAGCAAAAGCATCTATTAGGATTAACAATATACTGGTAGACCAGAATAAGGTACTAGAAATAAGCGCTGGAGATCTATTAAAAATGGGAGCAACTTCTTCGGGTAATTTTATATACCTAGTTATAGCCGGTGGTTTTTTAACCGATACTATTTTAGGCAGCAAATCTTTTTATCATAAAATCACCAACAAACATAAATTAAATACGCGCGACACAGTTCCCTTTCAAGAACAGATAATGAATATGTATAACCGAGCGTCTTTTTATAACCACAAAGCAGACACCTCGTTACGATGTTATGCAGGACCAGAATTTAATTTGTTGAATAGAAACCAACAAGAGAAACTGTTAAATACAAGTTTTAGCATTTCAAAAGACTGGAACCGTATGGCTTTTCAATTAGAGGAAAAATTGTCTAATAGTTTGCAACAGTTAAAGAGTAGTCCTGTGCTTCCTGGGACG
>NZ_JBLIGN010000012.1:0-54011 GCF_047636915.1 Nonlabens sp.
TGAGGTATCTTTAAAATAAATAATAAACGCTCACAGGAAGTGGTTAATATTCTTTATAAAAATTAGACGTTTCTCTTGATATAAAACCAACCATGAAAATAGGAAACCAATCTCTATTCTAAAATCCTCTTTATATCTCAAATAAGAATCACTAAATGCAGGCAATGCATATTTTGATTTAAAATACAAATTAATAATATTGTTCCTAGCTGTTTTAGAAATATAAACCTACCAACTAATCCTAAATAGTACTAGTAACATAATGGATGTAAAAAGGTTCCACTTTCGCAGAACCTTTTACCTTATTACCATTTTGGAAGCAGTGCAATTAAAATATCAAATATTTTATTTTTTTTGGACCGATTTCTAGTGTGTATTCAAACAATTAAAACGCTCTAATAGCACGAACATATTGCTTGTCTGTCTTTAGACCCATAGAAGGAGTACCATTAGAAAAATTATGATACCAAGCTTGTGAATCATTTTCCTCTGTAGAACTCCAATACCTATTACTAAATCCAATCACACCTAACTTTGATTCC
This sequence comes from Nonlabens sp., assembly GCF_047636915.1. Lineage (GTDB taxonomy): Bacteria > Bacteroidota > Bacteroidia > Flavobacteriales > Flavobacteriaceae > Nonlabens. Next base: position 543 of record NZ_JBLIGN010000012.1, read on the forward strand.
AAAATTATTCTATTTATGTATATTGTTTCCAGTTCTTCTTTACTTGGTAAAAACCAATCAGAATAACCTCCACCTGTATAAGATATTGATACTCCCGCTGCATAGCTAAGCACAGGAACTAACGGGTTATCAGAAATTATTAGTTTTGTATTATAATCACCGCTTCCTATGTCGTTACCGATTGCGCCTATCATTGAAATTCTCTGCACCCATTCCATATCCTCGTGTGATGCGTTTTCAAGAGCACTAACTAAACCATGTCTACTGTCCTGTGGATTAACCCAAAACACTATACCGCCATGTACCAAATCACCAACTTCGACTGAAGGCAGTTCCTCAGGTAATCTAACTGTATTCATTTCTAAAGTTACCGCAGTTTGTGCCAACAACCTGCCATTAACGGTCGCTGCTGTCTGCACAGATATTGATTTTGCCCCCAATAAATTTCCTTCAAAATGAGATGTGGTACCTAGTCTCACAGCACCTGCTACTTGCCAAAAAATATTTTTTGCCTGTGCTCCTCCAGATAAATTCATTCTAACACCAGAGCTCATTTCAAACGTATCTGAAACTTGAAATATCCATACATCATCTTCGCCACCAGCAATTTCTATATCTGTTGGTATCAAAAGTGTACCTGTCCATTTATGAAGTCCTGGACTTAATCTAAGTCCTCCTATAACTCCAGCTCCTTGATTTAAATAATCCGGATTAGTACGACCAGCTGCGTCCGTATAGGCCGCCTCCATATTTAACACTGCAGTTGTAAGTCTAGGCTCATCGGTTATTCTACAAGGAAGAGGGCCTCCTGCGTCCACCGTGTATATATTTCCGGTAACTTCTGGGCATTCTAGTATAAGCGCAGTACCTGATATGGGACTCGTTCCCACATCACCTACAATTAATGATGGTGGCACATTCGTAATTCCTGATTTCGAAAGAATTGCAAAATCTCCAGCAACACCTAAATTGACCGGTAATCTCGAAGGAAATGATTGTTTGATTGGCACATTTAATTCGTCAAATTCTAAGGAATCCACCTCGGAAGAACAACCTGATATAAGTCCCACAAATAACATTGCTAGGATCGGAATGTGTTGCATTATTTTCATAATTTTTGATTGCTATTTTAACTTTACGGGAGTAATAGTAATATAAAAATACCTAAAAATTAATGAAAATGTTTCTAATTTTTTATTTTTCCTTTTAAGCGGTTTTTTCTGACGTTTAAGCTGATTTATAATGAGATAGGAAGATGAAAAATGTCGAAATAGGGTGATAAGGAACATATAGCTCTCTAAGCAAAACACAATAATACTATTGTAAAACCACTTAAAAGCTCTTGCCTTATTCCTAAGGTTATTTTGTATTCACCATTGTATATACACCCTAACTTTAAATTTACAGAGGCTTTTAAAATGGCTATTCGCGTGCCTTAAATCAGACTGTTTATTTTTGATCGGTTTTTAATAAAGCCTACATAAATCAAAAACACCTTCCTAATAAAAAGAAATTAACCCTTGTAAATTTCTACGGAGGCCTTTTTATTTAATATTCCTTTTCCTAACAGTTTCTTGAACAATTTGAAGTAGTTTTTATTCTATTTAAAAATATGGGATGAATGAGAAAATCACGTGCAAAAAGAATAAAACGCGTAAATTAATTGCTTGCATCCTGTTTTACCCAAAAAAAGCAAATTCAAATCAAATGTAATTGGAATTAAATAACTTGCTCAGTCAATTCAGTTGGGTACTTCTAAAAATGTAAGTTTCTGAAAAGCAGTAAAATTAAAAAAGATCAAGGACGTTTTATTAAGTAATTAAAATAAAACATCCTAAAAGATGTCTGGACAAAAAGTCCTTTCATCATGGAAGAATAGCATTTAAAAAAGGGGATACTGAAAAAGGAAATACAAATTACTACGACAATATAAGTAGTTTTACAAAGAAGCAATGTGTAATTAATTATTATTTCAAGTACTTAAGATAGAAAGTGCCTTTGTCATTTTCTATCTGTGATTTGTTTACTAATTTAGTAGCTTAAAATAAGTTATTCACCTTGTACAAAAACGTCATTCAGAATTACAATAAAAATGATCGGTATAGAGAACATATTACATAACATAAGTGTTAAAAATCCACTTGTACATAACATCACCAATTATGTTGTCATGAATTCTACGGCAAATGCTTTGTTAGCTATAGGCGCTTCACCTGTTATGGCGCACGCTATAGAAGAAGTAGAAGATATGGTTTCCATCGCATCTTCTTTGGTGATTAATATGGGTACTTTGAGTGAAAAATGGATAGACAGCATGCTCTTAGCCGCTAAAAAAGCTAAAGAAAGTCATACGCCTTTCGTTTTTGATCCAGTAGGTATAGGCGCGTCAACATACAGGACACAAACTGCTCTGGAAATTATAAAAATAGCTGCTCCAAATGTAATCAGAGGAAATGCTTCAGAAATTATGGCTTTGGCTCAACTAACCCATAATACTAAAGGAGTAGACAGCACTATACAAACGGAAGATGCCGTTATAGGAGCTATAAAATTATCAAAAAAATTAAACAACACGATAGTTGTTAGTGGTGCAATAGATTATATCATTACAGGTGATGTAATCAGTAAAATTTCTAATGGTAATGCGCTAATGACAAAAGTTACAGGTATGGGATGTACCTCAACCTCTATAATAGGAGCTTGTATGGCTGTTGAACCTAATATGCATTTAGCTTCTACTGCCGCAATGGCTATTATGGGAATAGCAGGTGATAGGGCAGGTAAAATGTCAAAAGGACCGGGTAGTTTTCAGGTCAATTTTACAGATAGTTTGTACTTGATGTCGGATGAAATCATAAAGAAGGAAATTAAATTAGATGAATAGTATAGATTATTCTTTAATGTTTGTAACCGATGATAGCGTTACAGATGATGATGCTTTTTTTAAAATTTTAGAAGATTCATTAAAAGGCGGCGCAACTATTATTCAACTCAGAGAGAAAAATTGCGACACCTATACTTTTTATAAACGTGCCCTGCAATCAAAAACACTTTGCCATAGGTATAAGGTTCCATTCATAATTAATGATAGAATAGATATTGCCTTGGCAGTAGATGCAGATGGGGTGCATATAGGACAGAAGGACCTGCCTTATTCTTTGACTAGAAAACTAGTAGGTACCAATAAAATAGTAGGATTATCTGTAAGCGACAGGGACCAAGCTATAGCGGCTGAAAAACTAGGTGTAGACTATATAGGTATCTCTCCTATTTTTAATACTGCCACTAAAAAATCAGATTTAGCAACTCCATTAGGTATTGAGGGACTTCATATAATTAGAACCTTATTTTCTAAACCTATTGTTTGTATTGGAGGAATACAAACAAATAATGTTGCAAACATCATAAAAAATGGCTCTAATGGTATTGCGGTAATATCGGCTATTTCTAAAGCAGCGTTCCCCGAAAAAGAAACGAAAAAATTAAAAGAAATAATATGGCAAACTGGTATCAGACCGTAAGAGGAAAATCAGACTTTATCCTGGAAGAAATAAAAGACCACCCTTTTATTACGGAGTTAATCAAAGGGACCCTTCCTAAAGACGTATTTCAATATTATATCAATCAAGATTCCTTATACTTGTCTGAGTATAAAAAGATATTAGCTCTATTAAGTGTTAAATGCACCAGTACGGAGGACGCGCTATTTTTTTTAAATTCGGCCACAGGAATCATCAACGTTGAGAATGAGCTGCATCTCACTTTTATAGACAAAAGTAACTTTAATAAGGAAGCTTCCCCTAGTTGCGAGTTGTACATCAGTTATCTAGCACGTATCGCAAACAATCACAGTATAGAAGAAGGTTTAGCAGCTGTATTGCCCTGCTTTACCATCTATAAAGAAATAGGAGATTATGTCCTTGCACATCAGAGCAACAAGAAAGACAACCCTTATCAAGATTGGATAAACACCTACGGAGGAGAAGATTTTGAAAACTCGGTAAATAAGGCTGTAGAAATAACGAATAGGCATGCACAAACGGCTTCAGATGAAAAGTTAAAAAACATGGAAGTGGCTTTTGCAAAAGCATCAAAATTAGAATGGATGTTTTGGGACAGTGCCTATAATAAAGAAGAATGGAAAATTTAAAAACAGCCTATAACAGTGTATTGACAATTGCAGGCAGCGACTCAGGAGGTTGTGCAGGTATTCAAGCAGATATCAAAAGTATTAGTGCCTGTGGTGCTTATGCAGCATCCGTTATTACAGCCACTACAGCTCAAAATACACAAGGAATATTGGACATACACCCCATACCTATTTTGCATATAGAAAAACAATTAGATGCTGTTTTAAACGATATCACTTTTGGTGCAATAAAAATTGGCATGTTGCATTCTTCTGAAGTGATTGATACAGTAGTAAAAAAACTAAACCCGTACAATTTTAAAAATATAGTACTCGACCCAGTTATGGTAGCAACTTCTGGAGATACGCTTATGGTTAATGACGCTATCTCTTCTCTGAAAGCCTTTCTCCCAAATGCGAGTTTAATTACTCCCAATATTCCTGAAGCCGAACTTTTAATAGACGGTACTATTGAATTAAGGAACTTGGCAAATTCGGCTAGAGAGATTGGACAAGTATACCACACATCTGTTTTATTAAAAGGAGGTCATTTAAAACATAAAGGCAGAGAGACCACAGATGTATTGTACCTATTTAATGAAGACAAAATAATAACTATTAACAACCCTTGGATAGCTACTAAAAACACACATGGAACAGGCTGTAGCTTGTCATCAAGTATCGCTACTTTTTTGAGTTTAGGACACAATTTACAAGACGCAGTAAAAAAAGGATGCCATTATATAAATCGAGCCATAGCGCAAGGAGAAAATAAAATTTTAGGTAAAGGAAATGGTCCTATCAACCATTTTGGATTATAACAACTGGTTACAATCAAGTAGATGGCTGATGCTTACATGACCACCACTGCGCCTCTCAAGGTGGCCTACCCTTGGGCCGCGTTCCAGTTAAACCAAGCAGATCACATACACGGCAGTTTCATAGTAAAACAAAAAAATCAATAATCCTCGCGTGTTCACAGACTGCTCTAACATCACTATTATCAGTCTTTATTTTAACTCCTATGCTCCTTTTGTAGGGCTTTCGCGAAAGCTAACACATCAAAGAAATGGGGAATACATCTATTGACAGATAAAGAAATTATAACTGACAACACTACTCCAGTTTTGTAAAAAAAAAACGGTACAAGTGTGTAATGATAATAACCCAATCATTCCATAGCTACTCAAAGATCATCTAGAAATTATATAAGGAACTTTATAGCTCTAAATTCATTGTTTTAATACTAAAGTACACCCGTTTTAAAGCCCTATACATCTAATAGGTAAACACTTATGTCAACTCAAAAAAAATATTTATTCATAACCATTGATTTATAAAGGAACCAGCTACGTTACTCACAACGATACGGAAATAAGCTCCGTTAAGGCTTAAAAATGAGATCTACAACCTCACAGTCCTGATAGCTATCGGGAGAAGATGCATCAAATAATAAAAAGAGCAAATTAACATGGCTGTCGAAGTCGAGGCTTTACGGTGTACAGCAACTGTATTATCTTTTTTGTTATTTGTAGTTGAACGTCTGAATGTAATAGAATAAAACTTAAAACATAGGTGTTACGGCATGTACCAAAGTTTTTTTTGCGTGATTATAAAGATCATAAAACTTAAAAACTGGCTTTCAGAAATAAATTTAATTGCTCATAAAAAGCTTATTTATTAAAACCTCGCATGGTTCTATCTATGTGATTTATTTAATACGCCTAAATATTCCGGATTATTGTCTAAAAACACAAAGGTATTTTAGTCAACCATCAAAATTATCACTTTCAACTCGAAGAACATTAATTGTCTGAACGAATCAACGATAAAACTCTATTATCGAGAATTGCTTCACCAGCATCAACTTTCCATCGCACTTCAATGTCTCTCTGTTCGGTTAACGTCACCATTGTGTGAAGAGACACTACCGTACTTAATGAATTAATTATTCTACTAGAATTTGCTATTTCAACTCCATTTTCATGCAAAGAGTAGGTTGTTCCTTTGGTTCCCACAACAGGCTTCGTACCGGGTGGAAATTTCTCCCCATAATGAGTGCCTGCAATAGCTATAGCTCCTAATGCAGTACCCAAATCTCCATGGATGATAGAAGTTGCGTCAGATGTAATGGCGCCATTAGTGCTGAACATGACAAAAGAAGCAAGCGTTCTTAAATCAATAGGGGAATCACCTAATGGAGTTATAAGAACACTATTTGCACCGACACTAACTGCTCCTGTCTTTGTAAACATCCTTCCCTTAAGACTCGTATTAGCGGCCATTGAAATCGCCCCGGAATTGGATATTAAGTTTCCTTTCATTGATGAGTACTCGCTTATAGTCATGGCTGAACTTGTACCAGTCGCCACCCAAAATATATTCCTAGCCTCTGCATCTCCCTGCAAAATAAGATTGGAATTAGCTGCTGCTGAAAAAGCACCAGTACATCTGATAATAAACACAGAAGAAGAATCTCCTCCACCATCTAAGGTAAGTGAGCCCGTAATAGATGCCGCTCCGGCTACGTCATAAACTCCTGGGGATAAAACCTCACCACCACCAAAAGTAACCCCATGTGGTACTCCGCCTGGGAAAGCTATTAAATCATCGTATATATCAACCAAATCAAGAACACCTCTGGACGAACTGAATGTCTGAGTTTCATTTCCTGTATGCTGCGCATTAAAGGATGCTAAATAGGTGCCTGGTGAACAAGACACAGTCATGCCCGTAATTAGTGAGTTACTTAAAGATTCAGTGCTGACAACACTACCCTCAGAAACTGAATACATCATGGGTTTAACAGGCCTTTTAGTACCTATCCAAACAGGTGCCTCTGGAGTTCCAACATTAAACTCAACGTCGTTCTCTGAAATATTAAAAATAATTAAGCCTGTCGCTGGAAGTGCTATGTTATCTCTTTCTGATGTGATTAGCCGAGGAATTAAAAGCCCTTTATTGGTAGAAGAAATATCTAATATTGAGGATTCTTCTGGCAATCTTGTTCCTATACCGACTTGTGAATATCCGCTGTAAAAAAAACATAAAGCAAGACCAATTAAAAAATATTTTAAGTAAGATTTCATAAGTATCATTTAACACATTAATTATTTAAATATATCAAATAATATCCATTCGTCTAATTTAATATCATTTAATCGATGATTTATATAATATTTATGATATAAAGCCATTTTTATCCGTTGAAATACATGTTATAAGAATAAGAAAGATCTAAAACACTTGTGATTTATCCAAAAACACTTAGCAATACCTCACCAGTTTATAATAAGTAACCTTGCTATTGATTCAAAAAAGAATAAACAACATTGCACCAAACAATTGCCATTACTCCCATCTTATCGCATCGTTAAAGTATTTACTTCAGGTAATTAAAAAATCATGTATTTGACGCTAATACAAGAGTAACTTTAAAAGCTATTGGACATAGGAAATTTGTAGTTTATTCATAATCTCTACCTGCCTATATTTCGATTTTATATTAATAATTTGCCGAACTGGCTCTTGACTAAGTAAAGAAAACACAATAGCTATCCAACCATTATTTGAGACTGTAGCTTCATAATAAAGATATTTATTATTCCTCGAATTCTATAAAATGATTAACACTAATAAAATCATCAAAAAACACCTTCTTGTAAAGATGATTTTAAAATTTTTTTTTCTATTGCTAAACTGTATTTTCTGAGTTCCATCGTCGCAAACATAAGTAACAAAGAAGATTTTACTCCTTCCTTTAATTCAATGCTTCACGACATAAAGGCTGTTACTAATAAAACTGGTTGTCATTATGTAAAACATAAGTAAGAAATTTTTAAGGCATGCCCTAAAGCTTTACCAATTCACTAGATTTACCTCATCAACAGCAAATGAAAAGAGGTACTGATATTTGATAAAACACATCACTAACCCTATAACTTTAATCATTCAAAGCAACCTTAAAATCGAACTATAATGATGAAAAAAACTATTGTGTACGGGATTATTTTAATCATTTGCATATGCACCTTACCATCCTGTAAATCCAGTTCAAATGTAACGGGATCAACACCTACTATTAATTCAAAAGCTTCCCTTGAAAAACCTTATGTTATATTAATTTCTCTCGATGGTTTTAGATGGGATTATGTGGAAAAGTATCAACCCCCACATTTAAGTACATTTATCAATAATGGTGTGAAAGCACAATCATTAATTCCTTCATTCCCATCTAAAACTTTCCCCAACCATTATACCATTGCTACAGGTATGTATCCAGATCAACATGGCATTATAGGTAATTCGTTTTATAGCAATGAAAAAAAGGTTACCTATAATATAGGAAACCGTGAGATGGTTGAAGATGGCACCTTTTATGGAGGTGACCCAATTTGGGTGCAAGCAGAAAGGGCTCATATGGTTTCGGCTAGTTATTTTTTTGTGGGTTCTGAAGCGGCTATTCAAGGTATAAGACCTAGTTATTATGAAATATATGATGGTAAAATAGAAAATCAAAAACGCGTTACTCAAGTTATTGACTGGCTGGGATTACCTAAAAAGAGGAGACCTCATTTAATTACTATGTACTTTTCTGACATGGACGATACAGGACATAAATACGGTCCAAGAAATGATGAAGAATTAAAAAAAGCATTATTTGACTTAGATGAAAATTTGGGCACTCTGTTTAAAGAGGCAGAGGCTACTGGCCTACCCATCAACATCATTATCGTTTCTGATCATGGCATGACAGAATTATCTACCTCTAAAATGATCCCGATAGAATCTATAGAGAATGATGAGTTATTTTTGACCATAAACAATGGTGCTATAGTAAATATTCATCCCAAAAAAGATATTGATAAGGATGCTGTTTACACCTATTTAAAGCAAAAGGAAGCTCATTTTAAAGTTTATAAAACTGAAAACACTCCCGGTTTTGAATACACACCAAAAAACAAAGATTGGGGAACCTTCCAAGTATTACCAGACTTTGGTTATTATTTCAGCAGTAGAAAACGCATAGCCTCTTTACACGAAAATAACATCACAACGGTTGGTGTTCACGGCTATGACACTAAACAAAAAGATATGCACGGGATATTTTATGCAAACGGCCCTGCTTTTAAAAATAACTATGCCATTCCCTCCTTAAAAAACATTCACATCTACCCACTAATATGTGAGATCTTAAAACTAGAAATCCCAAATACTATTGACGGTAAATTAAATCAAATAAACAGCGTACTTAAACCAACCGTCAATTAAAAAAACGAGCCTGACAACATTGAATCTGCTTTATAATTGATGATATATTTCCTAAGAAAACGCTTGTCCTTTTTACCACCTTAGTTGCTATAAGGAAAAGATCTTTGCAGCTTTTCAAGAGTTTCTTGAGTTTTATAGATAGAATATTGAAATTATTTCAATCGGTATCCACCCTAAAATACCAATGCGCAACAAAAATACTGCGGTAAATTATTACACCGACATATTGAAATTTAAAAAATTTGAAAATGTCGACTTTGATGGCTATAAGACACTTGTAAAAGAGGAAGTTAAAATTCAGTACTTTCAATTTTAAGAACTTCATCCTAAGTAGTATTAAGGATGAGTTTATATTAAAACTGATAAGATTGACCTCCTGATGGATAGTAAAGCCAGTATCAGTAGAGAACTAGATATTCATAGCGCTCTTGAAGTAAAATCATCGAACAGTTAGTTAACAACCAACTGGACCCGTGAAGGATTCTTATGAACTGCCAAGTATGTAATTAATATTACGCCAGCGTTCCACAACATTATAAACCTTACCATTAAAATAACAATAAAATCAGAAAAATGCAATTAACCATTTTATTACAGGAAGTACCGAACTACACCACAGGAATATCTGCAGGATCAGCTGTCTTTTCTTCCATTGCCGTTGTGTGTTCATGGACCAGGAACAGGAGCCTTCTATGGGCCTTTATAGCTGGTGTGCTGAGCATATTTTATATATTCTACTGGTATCTAACCCGTACCGAAGAAGAACGAAAAATTAATTAACTACTACCATCAAATCCTACTTATGACTCAATTCCCAAAGCTCTACCTCTTCCATATCACGCCAGTGTGGATCGCGTTTGGTTTTTTCGGAAGCAGAATTTACTCGCTTTTTAAAACAACGTTCTAACTTAAATCTGTCATTTTCTACCAGCTCCTTTTCTATAGGGTGTTCTTTAGTAACCTCTGTTATCTGTGCAATATTAGAAAATAGAAGCACTATTTTTCCATCCGGTAACAAACGCTCTTTTGCTCCTTCAAAGAATGCTGGAAATAAATCTACAGTATAATAGATAGCTTCATCCAGTCCATCGACTTCTTGTGATGCTGGTAACCATGGCGGATTAAATACAATAAGCTCTGCAGGAGTATCAAACTTGCCAAAAAGTGGTGCGTGATCGAGCTCAATCTTACGAGATAATTTAGTTTCTCCCATAAATTCTTTTAAACCGAAAATGGCATTAGGATTCACATCTGTACCAGATACTTTTTGAAAACCGTACTTGGTCATCTGAAGAGCTAACACGCCTGATCCTGTTCCTATATCATAAGCGGCTTTCTTAGGTCCCTCATAACGTTCTAAGTAGTTGTCAAAGACCTCTAAATGATCAAAACGTGTCGGAAAATAAGTACCGTAGTAAGGATGAATTTTATTGCGCAATACAGGAATAGAAATACCTTTTTTATACCATTGCCAGGAGCTATTGAGTCCTTGAACCTGAGGAATAGGAAGATGAAACTCACTCGTATCTGGATATAACTTTTCTAACCATCCAATAGAAGGTGCTTTTTTAACTTCTAGCTGATGCTGAACTATTTCTAATAAAATAAGATGAGAAAGCTTGCGGTAAGTATCTCTATATATTTGCTGCTCTTGATAGGTTTTGTTAGGCAATTTCTTTTTAAGGTGCACATGCAGTTCCTTAAGTAAATTTAAACCGTTGCTATAAAATGATCTCACAAGAACTACTTTTCCCTCCTCTAAATTATTCATAGTCGTAACCAGATTGGAATCGGCATCATAAAATGCTGGCCTATCCGTTAAGTCTATGGGCGTTGGTCTGTTAACTTTTATATCTGTACTCATGAATAGTTTTTGATAACTGGTAATATAAGGTATTTTATCACTTTAACCTTATCGATTAGGGCGTGACCACAAAGGTGGTCGGGCTTTCCGTTTCAATTCCTCGCACAGTACCCAAGAAAATTTGGGTCCCAGCTGTGGGATTTTCACTGCAATCCCTCACACAACAGCAAAATTAGAACATTTTCACCATAATTAAAATTAAACAGGTCAAAAGGCTGTGATAAATAAATATCAAGAATAATTATAAAATTGAATACCTTAGCTTCATTCCTTTCCTCTAAAACAGTTGTAAAAAAATCCTGATTGAAATGAAAATCATACACCTGCTACTCTAGTTGTTTAGCAACCTAATGGCCATCTTTAAAATTACAGAGATAGCCTATACCTCAGATATAAAATACAAAAAAAGACGAATATCTTAAGTTATTTACAAGAAGTTATCGATTGAGATCTCACAAAATAACAGTTGGAAGCGGGTAGGTTGCTTAAAAATAAATATACTTCAAACTGTTCACCAACTACCACTTCACTGGCTTTATTCCTTTTTCTTGTAAAAAACGATTGGCCCTAGAAAAATGCTGGTTCCCAAACCAATAACCACGGTTAGCACTTAATGGCGACGGATGGCCCGTTTCAAGTATAAAATGGAATTTCTCATCTATTAATTTTGCCTTTCCCTTAGCAAATCCGCCCCAAAGCAAGAAAACGACATCTTTGCGTTCTTCTGAGATCTTTTTAATCACTGCATCAGTAAATTTCTCCCAACCTTTTTTCTGATGACTACCAGCCATAGATTCTCGTACCGTAAGGACTGTATTGAGTAATAAAATACCTTGGTCTGCCCAACGCTCTAGATTTCCAGATTCTGGATACGGCTGGTTCAGATCTTTAGAGATTTCTTTAAAGATATTGATCAAGCTAGGTGGGTGCTTGACACCATCTGCCACAGAAAAACACAAACCATTTGCTTGTCCAGCGCCATGATAAGGATCCTGTCCTATAACAACCACTTTAACCTGCTCAAAGGGAGTGCGATTAAAAGCTGCAAAAATCTTATTGCCTGGAGGATAACAAGTATGTTCCCCATATTCGTGCTTCACGTATTCAATCAAATCCTCGAAATACGGCTGACTAAACTCCTCTTGCAATACTTCTCTCCAACTAGCTTCTATCTGTAAAGGCATATTACTTTTTTTTGTAAAGTTACTAGAAGTTTTTTGGTTTTGAGTTTTGAATCTATTGATTGATACATATATAAATTCTACTTTTTAGTAGCTTTTTTAGCATGAGAAAATAGAGGTGGTGTTGCTATGACAGTTCGTTTTAGCTTCAAAAATACATAGAATTTTCCTTTTTTGGTTTGACCATTACAACCTAAGCCCTATACCAGGTCCGACCTACGCATCGTTTACTTGTGCTATTTATCAAAGTATCGAAGTAAGGGGCGGGAGGCTTGCTGAAAATCATCTACCTATTTAAAAGTATGTCCTAAAACGCAGCACTCCCTTCCGATAGCTATCGGGAGAAAAGGTCAAAAACTCATCACTAAAACCGTACTTTTACAAAAACAAAACTATTTCATGCTTATATTAGGAATCGCCGGTGGAACAGGCAGCGGTAAGACCACAGTTGTACAACAAATGGTTCATGAGTATCCTGATCACGAGGTAACGGTTATCTCTCAAGATTCTTATTATAAAGATACCAGCAACCTCACCTATGAGGAGCGCACACAAATCAACTTTGACCATCCAGAAAGTATTGACTTTGATCTCTTAGAAAAACACCTTCTAGAATTAAAAAAAGGAAATACCATAGATCAACCTGTATACAGTTTTGTAGAACATAATCGTACCGGAGAAACGATAAGAACAGTACCTAGTAAAGTAATTATAGTAGAAGGGATTTTGATTCTTACCATGCCGAGCATACGTAAATTATTTGATATAAAAGTATATATTGACTGTGATAGCGATGAGCGATTGATCAGAAGATTAAAACGTGATATTGCAGATCGTGGCCGTAATCTCAATGAGGTATTAGAGCGTTACCAAAACACATTAAAACCTATGCACCAACAGTTTATAGAATCTACTAAATTATATGCAGACGTTATAATACCTACCAATCGCTTTAATTCTGTCGGTGTTAAAATCTTGCGTACCATTATTGATCAAAAGCTAGGATAATTTCTTAAATTTCCACTTATGGGATTGAAAAAATTAAAGACTAATCCGTGGTGGAAATTTTTTAGTAATAAATATACGATCATCACCATTTTTTTTGGCATCTGGATCTTATTTCTAGATGGTAGTGCTTGGGCTACCGCTCATAAAGCTATTGATAAACAACTTGATGAAAAACAGCATAATGCAGACTTCTACAAAAAAGGAATCTCACGTGATCAAGCAAGAATTGTGTCCTTACAAGACAGTCTCGGCATAGAAAAATTTGCAAGAGAACGCTACTTAATGAAGCGTGATAATGAAGAAGTATTTATCATTCAACACCCAGATTCTGTAAAAACTGACGATAATGAATAAGGAACTTTTTAAAAATTTTGACCCTGTTTCTGAAGCACAATGGAAACAAAAAATACAGTTTGACCTCAAAGGAGCTGAATATAATGATACGCTCATAACAGCCACTCGCGAAAGAATCAATATCAAGCCTTTTTACCACAGAGATAGCGCTCCAGTACTCCATATTCCCAATCGCTCATCACAGACTAACGACTGGTATATTTCCCAACGTATTTATGCAGGTAATGCAGTTGCAGCAAACAAAAAAGCACTCGATATACTCCATCGCGGTGGCGAGGGCCTTCTGTTGAATATTCCGAATAAAGAGGTGGACCCAGCTATTTTGTTAAAAAACCTTCCTAAGGTGGGAATTCAAATACACACACAATTTTTTGATATAGATTATTTGAAATCTATTTATAAAATAGCACCACATGCCTACGTTCACATAGACATCATACATCAATTAACATCTGAAGGAAATTGGTTTAAAAATAAAGATCAAGACTATAAAAATTTTGATTCTTTCATCACAGATTTTAATGGTTATTTTTCGAATATTACAGTAGACACCACAGCGTATCAACAGTCTGGCGCGACCATCACTCAAGAATTAGCTTATTTTACAGCTCATCTCAATGAATATTTAAATCACTTAAATAATGCTGGTAAACTGGATTCTTTTAAGGAAAACAAGGATACAGAAGATCAGATAGGGCTCCGTAAAACTTCTAAAGCGACAAAAAGAATCAACATCGATACCGCCATAGGTAGCAATTACTTTTTTGAAATTGCAAAATACCGTGCCTATCGCATACTAACTAAATCACTTGGAGATATTTACGCAATTGATTTAGGTTGTTATATTACCGCTACTCCAAGCTTGCGCAATAAATCTTTGATGGATTACAACGTGAACTTATTGCGCACAACCACAGAATGTATGAGCGCTATTTTAGGCGGTGCAGATACCTTATGCAACCTTCCCTACGATACTTTTTTTAATAAGGAAAACGAATTCGGCGATAGGATTGCCCGCAACCAATTAATAATATTGAAGGATGAAGCTTACCTCAATAAGATAGGAAACGCTTCAGACGGCTCTTACTATATAGATACAATTACCACGCAACTGGTAGAAAAAGCGCTGGAAACCTTTAAGGATATCGAGAAAGCTGGCGGCTTTGTACAATCCCTTTTTGAAGGAACAATACAACGTAAAATCAAAGAAAGTGCGCGACAAGAACAAGAAGATTTCAATACTGGAAAAAGAGTTCTTATAGGAGCAAATAAGTATCCTAATGCTGCACAACCCTTGCAAAAAGAATATGAAATCCTACCTTTCGTAAAAGTGAATCCGCGCAAGACTTTAGTGCAACCTATAGTAGCCAAAAGAATTGCAGAAGAGCTGGAAAAAAGCGAAATAAAGAAATTGTGATGATTTTATTATGAAGATGTATAATTCAATAAGATAGAATCAATTCCGACCTTATGAAAGTCGCTTTGATAAGTTATCTTGTGGCACCTGCTGTTACTCAAAATTAGATTCTGAAAGGATCATTTATACATGAGATGCCGAAATAAATGTATCAAATAAAAACGGAGAATTAGAATACGATCCACCTATTAATGTTCAAATGAAAGGAATTCCAAACATCGCTAAAAAAACCAAATTCGGTTCATTGCAGGAGAATAAATTAATGGAGATTAACAAGCGTGTATTGAATACCTCACTGCATTATTTTCAAATAAATAAAGACAACAAAATGAAGTGTGCTGTTTCTAGTTCACCAGCTATAGAAAACAAAGATTCCAATTATAGGAATGCACTAGCGCTTTATTTTGAAAACCGATCTGTTGATCGTTTCCTGCTATCTTGCTCAAAAAAGTTCTCTTGTAAAACTAGTGCCAACCAGATCATAGTATTATGAAAAGAAAAGACATCACCCACATAAAACCCAATTACGATTTTCATAAAGCACGACCAGAAACCGCTACTTATGAAACTTCTGAAGGGATTTCAATTAAGAAAGAATACACAAAAGAAGATATCGCAAAATTGGAACACCTTGATTTTGTAGCTGGAATAGCTCCTAACTTACGTGGTCCCTACTCTACTATGTATGTGCGCAGGCCATGGACCGTGCGGCAGTACGCTGGTTTTTCTAGCGCTACGGAATCTAATGCCTTTTATAAACGCAATCTCGCTGCTGGTCAGAAAGGATTATCTGTTGCTTTTGATCTCGCCACACATAGAGGTTATGACAGCGATCACGAACGAGTTGCAGGGGATGTGGGTAAAGCTGGTGTTGCTATTGATAGTGTGGAGGATATGAAAATTCTCTTTGAAGGTATACCCTTAGATAAAATGTCTGTTTCTATGACCATGAATGGCGCCGTATTACCTATTATGGCATTTTATATCGTTGCTGCCATGGAACAAGGAGTGGATCTTAAATCATTAAGTGGTACGATACAGAACGATATTCTAAAAGAATTCATGGTGCGCAATACGTACATCTATCCGCCTGCGCCTAGTATGCAGATTATCTCAGATATTTTTGAATACACGAGCGAGCACATGCCTAAGTTCAACTCTATTTCTATATCTGGCTACCATATGTATGAAGCTGGCGCAACAAGTGATATAGAGTTAGCGTACACACTTGCCGACGGCTTGGAATATGTACGTAAAGGTCTGGACGCAGGAATGGATATTGACAGCTTTGCTCCTCGCCTATCTTTCTTCTGGGCCATAGGAATGAATCACTTTATGGAGATTGCCAAAATGCGCGCAGCACGTATGCTATGGGCAAAATTAATCAAACAGTTCCATCCTAAGAACGTAAAATCACTGGCGTTAAGAACCCATTGCCAGACTTCTGGATGGTCTCTTACGGAGCAAGATCCCTTTAATAATGTGGCGCGTACGGCAATCGAAGCCTCTGCGGCAGCTTTTGGTGGAACGCAGAGTTTGCATACCAACGCGCTCGATGAAGCCATTGCTTTACCGACAGATTTTAGCGCCCGTATCGCAAGAAATACGCAGCTGTTTCTTCAAGAAGAGACTGGGATTACAAAAACAGTAGATCCTTGGGCTGGATCTTATTACGTAGAATCACTTACCGATCAAATAACCGACAAAGCCTGGGAGCTCATACAAGAAGTTGAAGAACTAGGCGGAATGACCAAAGCGATCGAAGCTGGAATTCCTAAAATGCGCATTGAAGAGGCTGCGGCAAAAAAACAAGCACGTATAGATTCTGGAATCGACACTATTGTAGGTGTGAATAAATACTTGAGTCCTGATGAAGACCATATGGATACTTTTGAAGTAGATAATGACGCAGTAAGAAATGAGCAAGTGGATCGTTTAAAGGAAATAAAAGCCACTAGAAATAAAGTGCAAGTAAAAAAGGCTCTTCAAGCCTTAACGGATTGCGCCAAAAAAAATCGCGGTAATTTACTTCAGCTGGCGGTAACTGCAGCTCAAGAGCGAGCTACTTTAGGAGAGATATCTGATGCACTAGAAGAAGTGTACGGCCGCTATCGAGCCACTATTAAAAGCGTACAAGGTGTCTATAAAAAAGAAATTATGAATGATCCCGCTTTCGCGAAAGCGCAACAACTAGCTGACCAATTTGCAAAAGTAGAAGGGCGCAGACCGAGAATTATGGTCGCTAAAATGGGACAAGATGGGCACGATCGAGGTGCAAAAGTAATCGCTACTGGCTATGCAGACGTGGGATTTGATGTAGATATTGGACCTTTATTTCAAACACCTGCTGAGGCTGCTAAGCAAGCTGTAGAAAACGATGTGCACGTTTTGGGCGTTTCTTCCCTTGCTGCAGGACACAAAACCCTTGTTCCTCAAGTGATGGAAGAGTTAAAAAAATATGGCCGAGAAGACATCATGATTGTGGTAGGTGGCGTGATACCCCGTAAAGATTATCAATTTCTATTTGATGCTGGAGTGGCAGCTGTATTTGGTCCAGGAACAAAGATCAGTGAGGCTGCAATTGATATTTTAGGCTTGTTAATGCCTGAATAAGGAGGAAGAAATGCCCATATGCACCCGATAGGATCAGCTGCATACAATTTACCCCTTTCTCCACATAGAGCAAAAACCTTAGGGATTACTTGATTTCTAAAGGAGTTTCTAAAAACCGGATTGCCTTAAAGGTTTTGGAGAATCAAAGCCCGTCAACCACTCTAAAAATGAAGGTGCATTGGCAAAAAATAGACGTGTTGAATTTATTAGTAGTACTTAATTCAACAAAATACGTTTCTTAATTTTTTCCCTCTTAGACATACCAGACCCATTTTAGGTAACCTCTGTATAAAACTTGTTTGGGTCTAAAAACTGTTGTAAAGACATTTCCTACAACTCAAACGTTTTCGCTACTATGTCTATTAATAATTGGTAAAATTCCAACCTTAAATTATTTTTGATTTATCAATATGTAAAAAATGAAAAAAACATATACTGTTTTACTTTTATGCTGCGCTATAATGTTCTCTCAAGCTCAAGTAAGCTTTACCGCAAATACAGGAAGCGGCTTTGGTGGTCCTATAGGAAACAGTTTGATGAGTATTGATGACGACGGCACGACTATTAGTATACGCATCGATAGAGCTGGAGATTTAGGAGGAAACAATATGGTTATGTATATAGCTAATGGAGCAACAGGTCGCACTACAATTGACGGGAATGTCAATGATGGAGCTGATGGTGGAAGACGAGCCATTTCAAATTTCGGATCTGCGCCTATGAACTTCCCGCCAGGTTTTGAAGCCACTCATGCCATAGCTGGTGCTAACAATTTTGCAGGATTGTTTAGTATTCCTGCTGCTGGAGCGATCGGTGAAAATGGATTAGGATTTGTGGCAGCAGTTGGAAATACAGCAGCAGATCCGTTTGTATTAACTGTAAATTGGTCTGATTTAGATTTAACTTCTACCGATTCCTTTAGCTTTGTAGTCTCTTATGGTGATCCTTATGGAAATTCTGGCACAGCTATGTTTTCTTCAAATGAAGGTTACGGTGGTGGAATCACAAATAACGGTTCCAATTATGGAGCAGCTGCCATGACCTACACCACTTATTATAATTATCCGAATGGCACTACATATGGAATAGCAACTAATGCAGATGCTGCTCCATTTCCTGATTCATGGAGTCTGGATGGCAGCTGGACTAATGGAAATCTGCCGTCTTCTAAAGATGAAATCATTATCAATCATCCTATAGTAATGAATATGGATGTTACCGTAGATAATTCACTAACTATTAACACCGGTGCGACTGTAGCCATTGCGTCCAGTCAAGTTTTTTCCTTGAATGGTCATCTTAACGTTACAGACTCTGGAGCGTTAAACTTTGACAGTGATGCTTCGGGAAGTGCGCAATTCATCAATGGACCAATGGCAACTATTACTGGCGAGGTAGGCGTATCCCGTTTTATACCTACGGGTTCTACCAGTCCCAGAAAAGCATTTAGGTTTATAGCCTCTTCAGTTACAACCAGTACAAGCATTTATGAAAACTGGCAGACTAACGGTCTTTCTGTTCCCGGTATTGGAACTCATATTACTGGATCTACAAGTGGTGCAAATGGCTTTGACCCAACTGCAACTGGTAATCCATCACTAATATACTATGACCTAGATCCTAGCGATGGAACCTACAAATGGCAAGCAATTTCCGATACCAATACGACTACTTTAACCGCAGGTCAACCTTTCAATATTTTTGTACGTGGTGATCGCAATTATGATTTGTCAACAGCACCTTCAAATCCTAACACTGATGTTAGCATACCTACCAACGGTTCCCTAATATTAGATACAACCATAAACTCTGGTCCACTTAACCCCAACGCTGGCGGATTTAGTTTTGTGGGAAATCCATATCAAGCGACCATCGATATGTCTACCGTAACAAAAAATAATATCAATCCCAACTTTGTTTATATATGGAATTCAAATGCGGCCACTAGAGGCGCTTATGAAACCGTAAACATGAGTGATGACTCTATGAATCTAAGGAAATATATCCAACCAGGACAGGCGTTTTTTGTTAGTACTATAGATCCTGGCCCAGCAAGTTTAGACTTTAAATCAACAGATAAGACGGTGGCAGAGAATGCTCTTGGTCCTTTTTCAACCCCTCAAAATAGACCTGTGATAGATCTTTCTCTTTATAGAAATTTAAATGGCGCTCCTGTTATTTTTGACCGTTTAACACTGTTCCTAGATGGTGACACTGCTTTAGACATAAACGACGCTATTAAACTTGAAAATTTTGAAGTGAACCTTTCAAGAGAACTTAACGGTACATTTTTAAGTTTTGAAAATAGAGCCATGCCCATAAATAATGAAAGTATTCCACTTGATTTAAAAAATATTTCAAGCTCTAATTATGACCTAGAAATTCATGTTAATAATCTTCATACAGGTCTTGAAGCTTATTTACACGATAGCTTTTTAAATAGCGATACATTACTTCTTTCAGGTTACAACTCTGTAGGACTAACTTTTGATTTAAACAATCCTTTGAGTACTGATACCTCTCGCTTTGAACTGATCTTTTTAAATAATGCTCTACATACGACACAAATAGAAGAATTTACGTTTCAGATGTACCCCAATCCAACTAGTAATGGAAAAGTAATAATAAAAGGTGATTTTACACAAGGCGATGCTTATGCTATATTTTTTAATACCATAGGACAAATAGTTCTTAAAGCCGATATAGCTTCAAGTGAAGCTGCCATAAATGTACAGAGTTTAGATGCTGGTATCTATCTGGTAAAGGTTATTTCTGAAAATAATACCAGGACTAAAAAATTAGTGATCAACTAATTTTATGCTAAATTAATTTTTATAATACGTTGGTAATAAATGGTTTATTTGTTACGAAAAGACCATCAAAACAAGTATCTGTATTGCTAATGCTTCATTATTCGACTGTGTAAAAATAAATATGTAGAGCCTTTTTTTTGATATTCAATTTATCATAAAGTGATTCCAACAGTGTTACTGTGATAATGCCGCTTTTTTTTATTTTAAAAGATTCCTAATTGCACGCTTTCGCAAAAGCGAGATACGCTTATTTAATTGTCTTATTCCATTACTAACTTGAATTGTTTTTGTGTGGTTATAAATAAAACACAAACAGCACCACCTTACTATGTCCGTGTCGAAGCAGCAAAATAGAGACTATAAAAAATGTTTTAAAACAAGCTTTGGATGGTAGATTTAAAATTATTGAGAAATAGCCAACCATCATAAAGAAATCTGGATATACTCATTTTTCTTTCTCTTTAGATTGCATACAGGGTTTCCATAAGTAAGATAGTACCGTATAAATCGTCTAATCAATTATGATACGAGCCTTTTCATTTGTCACCATACTTCTTCTTATGAATACACCTACTGATACTCTTTTTGATTTTAACAAAAATTCAGACCTCTCCTTGTGGAATATTGTTGATGATAGAGTTATGGGTGGAATTTCTCAAAGTTTCTTTAAAATTACTGATGAAGGTCATGGAAAATTTTATGGGTATGTCACTACAGAAAGAAATGGAGGGTTTAGTTCTGTCGATTATGATTTTGAAACAGTAAAAGTGAGCCCTACTAGCAAGGTTAAAATCAAGTTGAAAGGCGATGGAAAGACCTTTCAGTTTAGAGTAAAAGCCTTTGCATACGACCGACATAATTATATTAAAGAGTTTGATACTAGCGGTGAATGGCAAACCGTTGAAATAGAGCTTTCTGAAATGGAACCTTCTTGGAGAGGAAATACGTTGAAAATAGCTAATTTTAATAAAGATCAAATGACCCGCATCACTGTATTGATAGCAAACGGTAAAAAACAGAATTTTGAACTTTTAATTGATTCTATTGAGATTGTGAAATCATAAAGAATGGAACTAAAAATTCCCATGCCTAATATGATCATTATCGCAGGTCATTTGACTTATATTTTTTATGATGATCCAATATTCATTTTAAAATTATGAAAACTCCTTTTTATCGGTAAAGAAGTCTTTTTATAAATCTGAAAAAAAGTGTTTCTGAAGCACCCATACTTCCTAAATTAATTATTTCTCCTTCGCTCTTTGCGCAATCTCCTAATCTCTCTCTTTTTGAGAAAATACAACCTGCGTTTTTCTTTAATACTCAAATCATCCCGGTTGCGGCTCTGTAATTCTTGAAGATCTTGGTTATCTGATTTCTTTAAGGGAACATTATTATAGTCTAATACACTTAAACGCACTCCTAAAGCAAGGTTGAAGTAGTTCCCATTATTAAATGTATTGTTCAGTGCAGCAGCCGCATCAATATTGTAATTTACTACCTCATAACTAGGGCTAAAAAAGAACGATACCCCAGAACTAAACGTATACTCCAAACTTGTGGTAAAACGCAACACATTGCCCGTATCTCTAAATTTTCCGCCTCCTTGAGAACTATTTTGTCTGTTCTTATTCTGACTATAGCCATAACCTAAATCGGCAGTAACGTTCCAATCATCGTTTAATAGATAGTCATAACCTACAAAAAGATAAGCATTGAACTTTGTAGCTCTAGAATACTCACCTGCTATGGACGTATTTTTTACACTCATAAAATCTTGAGAGAGCGCACCACCTATATAAAAGTTTTTAAGTAAGTAAAACTGCATGCGCATTCCAAATCCAATTCCTCCATCTAATCCATTGCCTGCAAAATTATCCCCAGACGGGATCCCTCGCTGTACATAAAGATCAGTAAGAAATAAACGCTTGGGCGATTCAGAATGGAGTGCTGTTGTTTCTGATACTTCTTCTTGTGCAAGTGATATACCAGCAACCATAAAGAATAGCATGCCTAAAATTATTCTAGTATGGAATCTCATAACGTTCTAATGGACTGGTTATCGTAAAAGTTCTTATGGATTCATTTCCTAAAGTATTTGTATACACCACATCAATTACAGATGGATAAAATACGTTCAATGCAAAAGACCCGTCATCGATTGTTCGATTAAAACCTCTAGACCAATTCGTATAATAGAGACATTCTTCGTCCTGCGCCAGCATATCATTTCTATAAATCAAGCCACAATCTATGGATTCAAAATCGAAGGCAACATCGTATTCCTCTGTAGCGCCTGAGGTGTTTAAAAAGTCAATTTCTACCAGTGCCGTTTCTTTTAATACAGTTTCTGGAATGTCTAATAATAAATCGTTATTTAATTCTTGTCTGGAGACGCCTATTTTATTAGCTCTATAATTTTCAGAATTAAAATTTATAAAAAACCCACCATCTACCAGCATCATAAATTCTACGTCACCATTTGTGTTGGTTATTCCTTTTCCCAAAAGAAAATCCTCATCAGCTGTTGAAAATTTAGAGAATTCTTGTCCTAAAACAAACCGAGATGTTCTAAAAGTGGTGGCAGTTACTTTCATATTTGCGATAGGATTACCAGATACATCTACTACCCTTGTTTTAAAAAGTGCTCTGACATCATTTTCTAGTCTCGCTTCGCAAGAGAAGAGCAAAACTGGTAGGAATAGAAAAAATAAATTTTTCATTTTTCGTAATTTATATATAGATGCAAGAAGTGCGAAAAGGTTGCTTATAATTTATTGAAATTTTAATTGTCTTGTAGGAGCCACAACTCCTAGGTATTTATCATTTTTATTATAGTAAAATTCGCGAACTTTAGTTTTATTAATTTCATTCAACACCTGATTTCCTGAAAGTAACATATACTCACCTGAATCTAAATTAATGCTGCTGGACGCATCTGTTTTGAAAAATCGGTAAATTTACATTCTATAACAATATGGATTAAAGTAGAAAAACCACACCTCATTTCCTACCGCTTCCTCCTAAAAAACTTTTAATACTAAGAATTCTTTACCTCTAAAAGTTTTACCTTCTATTTTCTCAAAATTGAGAGTTCCTTCCTCCTTTAATTTCATGGGTAAACCCTAGAGATAAATAAAGTATTCTCTCCAGAGGACTGCCTTTACACAATTTATATTGTTGCTATTATTTAGAAAAGTCTAGCAAGCATCGTCTTTGACTTTAAAACCATATCAATCATCTCCTAATTAATAATTTAGTTCAAAAATATTCTCGCTTTTATCAATTACAATATCGCTAACACGATCTGACTTTTTTAATGTGCTCATCCTAAATTTCAAAGAATCTTTAAAAGCTGGTCGATGCCCATTAGGACTGTGAACTTCCATCGCTTTGTCCGGTAATTGCAATCCTGCTAATTATTGAGCTTGCGTACAAATTGTAATGAAAAGAACAAATAGAAACCGCGTAGATTTGTTTTGATGTTCAGACGATTTAGCCCATTTTAAACATAAAACCAATAATGCTTTTACACCTTATTCATTTGGGTATTGATCTTTGGACATCACGATTACATCCTTTCCTATTTCCTGACAGATCCTAACTTTTAACTTTTAAAGCGTTCAGGATATAAAAACTATTGAACTAACCTTGGAGCTATTATAAATGGCTAATGCGTATATTTCTTTCATTTGTAGGGCCTTTAGATAAATTCAGTAAGCAATGGTTTTAGCCGTTTTAAAGGAAATAGACATACCCAGATTTGGAATTAGTTAAAATATAAATTCCCAAAGGCAAAAGCCCTTGGGAATTTATTTATGATTGGAAGTCTTAATGGACCCATACACCTACTCTATAAAAAAATATGTTTTGCTAAAATTTAAGATTTATGCATAAAAGCCTGTTTCCCTTCTAGCTCCTCCTTAGTTTCTACAACATCATCGTCTGGTACACAACAATCTACAGGACATACTGCAGCACATTGTGGCTCATCGTGGAAACCTACACATTCCGTACATTTATCTGCGACAATGTAATAAAACTCGTCACTTACCGGTTCCTGCGTTTCATTAGAATCTACTTCTTTACCGTTCGGTAATACCACATTCCCGTCTAGATCTGTTCCATCAGCATAGCGCCAGTCGTCTGCCGCTTCATAAATTGCTGTATTTGGACATTCAGGCTCGCATGCGCCGCAATTAATACATTCGTCTGTTATGATGATTGCCATAGCTTTACTTTACTTTTGTGCAAAAATACGGACTAGTGAAGACAATGTCAATTAATACCTCGTTAAATGATCGTATTTCCGCTTTCGCGAAAGCAGGATTACAATTACACTCTTATTTAGAAGGAACTTTGGAAACCACAACAATACACGGCACCAGCTGGCAAGACCGCATGGCACAAAGACTGGAGCTCGCTGAACGTAAAAATTCTTGGTTTACAAAAGACACGCTAGAATTCTCAATAAGACAATGGGCCGAAGCATTAACAGAAGAAAATTTAACGCAGTGGACACAAAGCTATCATTTGGAGCACATAAAAACAAAAACTGTTGCGCTTATAACAGCAGGTAATTTACCATTAGTAGGTTTTCACGATGTATTATCTGTTATCATCACAGGACATCATGCCTTAATCAAAAATTCCAGCAATGATGATGTTTTGACACCATTATTGCTGGAAATAGCCACTTCATTCTGTCCAGAATTAGCAGCATCCTATTCCTACGCCGACGGCAAATTAGAAAATTATGATGCTGTTATCGCTACTGGGAGTAATAATACCGCTCGTTATTTTGAGCATTACTTCGGTAACAAACCTAATATTATACGTAAGAATCGCAATAGCGTAGCCGTCTTAACAGGAAATGAAACTTTAGAACAAATGGAAGCCTTAAGTAAGGATGTCTTTCTTTATTTTGGATTGGGATGTAGAAGTGTGAGTCATTTAAAAGTACCTCAGGGCTATAATTTTGATCTCTTCTTTAATGGAATGTTCGTGCAAAAAGAGCTCATAAAAAATGAGAAGTATTTAAATAATTACGATTATAACAAAGCCGTTTATCTCATGAGTGAATTTGATTTACTGGATAATGAATTTTTATTGATCAAAGAAGAAAATAACAGCTACTCCTCTCCTATCGCTAGTTTAGGCTACAGTTATTATTCTTCTATAGAAGATGTTGCAACAGAATTTGACCAAAATGATGATAAACTGCAATGCATTGTTGTACAAGGAGAAGCAGCTACAAGGATTGTAAAAAAATTAGGAGAAAAAACTGCGCCACAAATTGTAGCTTTTGGAACTACACAAACCCCTCGATTACAAGACTATGCAGATGGAGTGGATGTGATTCAATTTTTGTTGACATTATCTTAAGAACCTTTATGATTTGATAGCCTATTTTCCCTCTTGATTTTGCATTTTTGTAATTAATATTGTTTTTTTTTAGACAGCATACTTAAATTTCCTTTTATATTTGATGGTAACAAAAATCTGATCTAGACCGATGTTACCCTCCGTTTTTTTGAGAGAAATATCAACCTTTTACCAATATTTGATAAAATAAATTTATATTAACTAGTTAAAGCCTACAAACGATGCTTAAGCACAATTTTAGCGCAGGTCCATGTATACTGCCACAAGAAGTTTTTAAAAAAGCGGCAGCAGCTGTTCTTAATTTTAATGACCTCAGTATTTTAGAAATCTCTCACCGCAGTAAAGATTTTGTAGCGGTTATGGAAAAGGCACAGTCCCTTGCATTAGAGCATTTAGGATTAACTGATAAAGGTTACAAAGCCCTTTTTTTAGGTGGTGGAGCAACGATGCAGTTCTTAATGGTTGCTTATAATCTTTTAGAGAAAAAAGCAGCTTATTTAAATACAGGTACTTGGTCTGACAAAGCCATTATAGAAGCAAAAATGTTTGGAGAAGTAGTTGAAGTTGCTTCCTCTAAAACAGACAACTACAACCATATCCCAAAAGGCTATGTAGTTCCTAACGATGTGGATTACTTCCATATTCAAACCAATAACACCATTTTTGGAACCCAATTGCAGCATACACCAGACGTATCAGTTCCTCTTATATGCGACATGAGTAGTGATATTTTTTCAAGAAGACGCAATTTTGAGAAGTACGATTTAATCTACGCAGGTGCACAAAAAAATATGGGTCCAGCTGGCGCCACTTTAATCGTAGTAAAAGAAGATATTTTAGGAAAAGTATCCAGACAGATTCCTTCTATGTTAAGTTACCAAGCACATATTTCTAAAGACTCTATGTTTAATACGCCACCCGTTTTTCCTATTTATGTAAGCATGCTTACGTTAGACTGGTTGAAAGAAAATGGCGGTATTGACGCGATAGAAAAATTAAATAATCAGAAAGCAGCTCTTATTTATAATGAAATAGATCGCAATCCTCTATTTAAAGGATTTGTTACCGATAAAGAAGACCGTTCTAAAATGAATGCGACTTTTATGTTGAATGATGAAACGCATGCCACAGCTTTTGATTCTTTATGGAAAGAGGCTGGGATCAATGGTTTAAATGGACATAGATCAGTAGGTGGCTATCGCGCAAGTATGTATAACGCATTATCCCTAGAAAGTGTCCAAGTACTCGTAGACACTATGAAAGAACTAGAGAAAAACGGCTAGCAACACAAAGTTGAAGGAAAGCGTGAAATTTGAAATAAGTGATAGCCCATAATAAAGCTTCCTTCCTTAAATGGAAAGTTAGAGCTTGTTTTACAGTCATATTCTATAAACAAACAACTTTTGTTTCATCGTTTATAAAACAGGGCAAATAAAAAAAGATAAATTCAAAACAATAATAAAACGAATTAGACAATAGCCACCGACTTCAAAAACCAATAGCTAAAATCTATAATTCATATACTTAAAAAAATGAAAATATTAGCAAATGACGGCGTTTCACAAAGTGGAATAGATAAATTAACAGCAGCTGGTCACCAGGTGATTACTACAAATGTAGCTCAGGAACAATTAGAGGATTACATCAATAAAAACGAAGTTACCGTTCTCTTAGTACGATCTGCAACGACAGCCCGTAAAGAACTCATTGACAATTGTCCAAGTCTAAAAATCATCGGTCGTGGCGGAGTTGGAATGGATAATATAGATGTTGTTTATGCTCGTGAAAAAGGCCTCAAAGTCATCAATACTCCCGCCGCTAGTAGTGCAAGTGTATCTGAATTGGTTTTTGCACATCTCTATGGTGGTGTACGTTTCTTGTTTGATTCCAATCGCAACATGCCTTTAGAAGGAGAATCTAACTTTAAAGGATTAAAAAAACTGTATGCAAAAGGATCTGAATTACGTGGTAAAACAATAGGGATTATTGGAATAGGTCGTATAGGTCAAGAAGTAGCAAAAATAGCTGCTGGCGTAGGAATGAAGGTAATAGCACATGATAGTTTTGCCGAAAAAGCACCTAGCGTTTCTTGGGATCTTTTTGATGGTCAAACCGTCAACATAGAAATACCCCTAGTAAGTAAAGAAGAATTATTAAAAACGGCTGACTTCATTACCATTCACGTTCCCGCACAAAACGATTACGTGATAGGAACAGGTGAATTAGAAATGATGAAAAAAGGAGCTGCTATCGTAAATGCTGCTCGTGGTGGTGTTCTTGATGAAGTGGCTCTCGTAGAAGCTTTAGAATCCGGACATATTTCTTTTGCTGCCTTAGATGTTTTTGAAAAAGAACCAGCTCCTGAAGTAGTTCTTCTTATGAATTCTAAGCTCTCCTTAAGCCCGCATATAGGTGCTGCAACCAATGAAGCTCAAGATCGCATAGGAACTGAACTAGCTGATCAGATTATAGAGATCTTAGGGTAAACAAAATATCCATTGTATTAAAAACCGCATTCTATCAAGAATGCGGTTTTTTTGATTCCATTAATACCTTATCACCTATCCATAAAATACGTTGCGAAATATGAAAATTCCACTCCAAAAAATAAGGGTATCCTTAAGAAGGAAAACTTCCTGTACTATTTAAATTACACAGCTTTTAGAAATTGTATCCTTTTTTTTATACTATTTTCTTTTTGTGAAAAAGATGTTGTCCTTATCAAAACTACCCTAACGAGAGCTGTTTATGGAGTCGTTAAGGACTGCAATAGAGAAGTTCCATTTCAAAATTATAAAGTAATTATTAAGGAACGACAGCCATATTGCGGAAGATGAAATACCTATGTTGAAATTGCCTCTAGAATTACCGATTCAGATGCTAACTATTCGATAGATTTTGAGTTCAACAAATTTGAACAACACGTTTTTGATACAGACACAGAAATATCTTGAACCCAACGTTCTAAAGTTCTCAACTACAATTCTTTATTAGCTGGTAATCGTAAGGAACGTAATTAAGATATATGGGAAAGTGGCGTTTTAGAACTTAGATGAAACAGCACTAATTATAAAGTTTCTCCTTTACCAATTATCCAAAATTTTGTCAATGCTGATAAAATGCCTTTTGCACAAGCTTTTGAGATTTATGAAAATCAGATTCAAAACACTGTTTTATAAGAACAAAAGCTAATTCAGATATTGCTTTAGAATTCTGTTGTAACATTTGCTGCATCAATGGAAACCCATACGCAGCTGTATTCCTTATTCGGGAATCTATACCTATTGCAGATACCTTAAGATTGAATTACGATATAGACGCCATTAGTTTTTAAACAAAATTCTATAACCATTAACTTTTGATTCCATTAACGCTATATTGGTTGTATATACAATAGATTTGTCCCTATGAAAACAATACTGCACCCATCAAAAACAAGAGGTCATGCCAACCATGGTTGGTTAGATAGCTATCATTCTTTTAGTTTTGCTGGATATCACAATCCAGACCGAATGAATTTTGGCGTATTACGTGTACTAAATGATGATACCGTTTCTGGTAGTATGGGTTTTGGTGCTCATCCACATCATAATATGGAAATCATAAGTATTCCCCTTTCTGGAGATTTAGAGCATAAGGACAGTACTGGAATAACCGCCATTATCAAAAATGGAGATATTCAAGCGATGAGTGCAGGAACGGGTATTACTCACAGTGAGAAAAATGCAAACCAAAAAGAAGAAGTAAAGTTTCTTCAAATCTGGATTATCCCTAATCGACAAAACGTAGCGCCTCGTTATGATCAACTAACTCTTGATCCTGCAAATAGACACAATCAATTAAAACAAATACTTTCTCCTAACCCTGAAGATGCGGGTGTATGGGTTCATCAAGATGCATGGTTTCATTTGGGGATTTTTGATACCGATGTGAAAAGCTCGTATCAATTAAAGAGATCTGGTAATGGCGTTTATGCTTTTGTTTTGAGAGGTTCTTTTAAAATAGGTGATCAGGAATTGAGCCATCGCGATGGATATGGAATTTGGGAAGTAGACTCCTTTGAATTAAGCTCTATGTCTGAAGACTCAGAAATTTTATTGATGGAAGTTCCGATGGGGTAAAACAGCTCGAAGGACGCCCTCAGAATAGATAGGAAAACCTAAAAAATAGCAACTAACGAATTTAATGCCCTAGCAAATACTCTTTGCTATCCTGTGGATGCGATTTTAAATTTCTTTAGAGTAAATGCCCTAGTGTGATCTGTCATCACTAATAACAAAATAAAGCTCCTTACAGCAAACTTAAAAGATGATACAGACACAAGGTTTTCCTATAGGGACTTGAGCAACTTTTAGCCGGTTCTAAAGAAATAAACGTGACCAAAAAAGACCAATATTGCCAAACTCTTAAGGCATTTAAAGAACAAGACTAATAAATTAAATGTAGGCGTGCATCTAAACATATCAAATTAAAAATAAAGACTTTGTAGCGCTCTGAATAAATATAAGAGCAGCACGCTCGTATTTTATTATCAAGAATGATTTAAAGGGTGAACTGCTGCTCGATCGATCTTTGTGACTTGCGACCTTGAAATTAAAACATTAAAATAAGCGCATAAAAAAACCGTACAGAAATTTTGCACGGTTGTTGCTATATCATAACAGGCTTAAAAATAAGCTTGTGCCTATTTTTCTTTGAGTTTTGCTTCTTTCTTTAGCTTTATTTTTTCTAACAATGAGCCTGCTATCCAGTAAGGAATGATGGCGGTTAAAAAAATCATTAACCAAAATCCCAAAGTAAGAATTCCTAAAAATGCCAAAAAGCCTAAGTATTGATCAAAATCGAACATTATTTCTCTATAATTTATATGCAAATATAAAGACTACAGCTTAAAAATTCAAAGCCTGAGAGGCATTTATTAACAAAAAGCTGTTTACAAAGCTGGTTCTCCTCTGAATAGTCCTTAATTGATTCCTATTCCATTGATACTCTCGCTTTCGCCCTGAGCTAGATAAGAGAAAAATATAGTTGCGTTCAACACCACCTCTGCACTCTCCAATTATAATTAATCTGAATTGAATGGTTAAACAAGGCACAGGTTTTATATTTGTATAAAATTCAACCACATGGAATATAGAATAGAAAAAGATACAATGGGGAACGTAGAGGTTCCCGCAGATAAGCTTTGGGGTGCGCAAACCCAGCGTTCTCGAATGAATTTTAAAATAGGAGCCGCTGGTAGCATGCCGTTAGAAATTGTTTACGGTTTTGCTTATTTAAAGAAAGCTGCTGCGTATACCAATTGTGATCTAGGAGTTCTGGCAGAAGAAAAACGCGACTTGATTGCCCAAGTTTGTGATGAAATACTAGAAGGAAAGCACGACGATCAATTCCCATTAGTGATCTGGCAAACAGGCTCTGGCACGCAATCTAATATGAATGTGAATGAAGTGATTGCAAACCGCGCCCACCAACTTGCTGGAAAGACAGTTGGGGAAGGCGAGAAAACGATACAACCTAACGATGACGTGAATAAATCACAGTCTTCTAATGATACTTTTCCAACAGGAATGCACATCGCCTGTTATAAAAAAGTGGTAGAAAACACGATTCCAGGGGTCCTGCAGTTACGCAACACACTACACAACAAATCCATTGAATTTTCTGATGTAGTAAAAATAGGACGCACTCACTTGATGGATGCAACGCCACTAACTTTAGGACAAGAATTTTCTGGTTATGTTTCTCAACTCGACCACGGAATTATAGCTTTAAAAAACACACTTGCTCACTTAAGCGAGCTTGCCTTAGGAGGAACTGCTGTTGGGACTGGATTGAATACCCCTCAAGGTTATGATGTGAAAGTGGCTGAATACATCGCACAGTTTACAGAATTGCCATTCATAACGGCCCCTAATAAGTATGAAGCTTTAGCCGCACACGATGCTTTAGTAGAAACTCATGGCGCGTTAAAGCAAGTGGCGGTTTCATTGAATAAAATCGCTCATGATATTAGAATGCTCGCAAGTGGTCCACGAAGTGGTATAGGTGAATTGATCATTCCTGCAAACGAGCCTGGAAGCTCGATCATGCCAGGAAAAGTAAATCCTACTCAAGCTGAGGCCATTACCATGGTTTGTGCTCGTGTCATAGGTAACGACACTACAGTTACTGTAGGTGGTATGCAAGGACACTTTGAACTCAACGTTTTTAAGCCAGTTATGGCCGCTGCCGTTCTAGAAAGTGCACAATTGATAGGAGATGCTTGTAGAAGTTTTGATGAGAATTGTGCTGTAGGAATTGAACCTAACAAGGCAACCATCAAATCCTTACTAGACAACTCCTTAATGCTAGTAACTGCCTTAAACACTAAAATAGGTTATTATAAAGCCGCAGAAATCGCTAACAAAGCACATGCGGAAGGAACAACTCTAAAAGAAGCCGCTCTAGCTCTTGAGTATGTCACGTCACAGGAATTTGACGAATGGGTGAAACCAGAAGACATGGTGGGTCATAGATGAAACTATGGGACAGGCATTGGCAAGTATTACTTCCACGACCATCTTTAACAATAAATACCTCCTTAAAATTACAAATAAAAAGCCGCTTCCGATTGAAGCGGCTTTTTTGATTTATGTGCGCAGCCTGCTCTGTTATCAAAAAAAAAACTATTATTTACTAAACTTCATTATCTAAATTATATGTGACGCACAACGCGTTGTATCCACAATGAATTTAAAAGTTGTTTTATATTTTTAGGTACCTAATACCGGAGCTTTGAGTCAAAAGTTGGTCCAAAACTCTGCAAGATCTTTTGTTTTTGCTCCTCAAGATTTATTAAAGAGACCGCCTAACTAGGTCTTTTATCCCATTTTATAAAGCAATATCGCGACCCTGCCGATAGTAGTGGCTTTTCCCAGAGTGATAGAAGACTAAGCTAACCATAGAAACAACTGGATGAACATGACAAAAGGTTGGACAATTATGGTTATTGGAACAGAATTTACAACAGAAAACTCTCTATATTCAGGAGTTATCGTTTTAAAATCGAATGTTCTAAAATCGATGGAGAATTGCGCTACGCGATAGAAAAGAACAATATTTCACAACTATTAAAAATCCCATGCAATGGAGTTATGAGCTTTTTCTTAAAGACGGGAACGTAAAAAAATGATATCTCATGGACATGGTAAAACAGAAAATGATGAATGGAAACCAAAAGCCATTATAGAAATGTGTAAAAAACGCAGTTATAAACTGGATAAAACAGTTAAAAAATGCGGTTACTTCCATGAGAGATACAATTACCTGAATTTTTTTTTAATACATCTCCATAAATTTTGAACTTAATAAACCATTAAAGTAGTAGACTAGGTGTCTTCTCTACAAACAAAATGCTCCAAATAACATCAGCATTTATACAGTCTTAATTATCATAATTACATTAGCTCTTTTTAGAACATATATCGTTTTTGCAGCTGTTATGACTAGAGCCATTGGAGCACACTATGCGTATATTTTAAAAATTTATACCGGTTTATTTTCAGTTGAATCTATGTTAAAATTCTATCCTACTAATGTAGTAGCCTACGCAAATATTTTTGCCACTCGCTATGATCTGAGAACATTAATGTGCTAAAAAAAGAAGGCTTCCTATATACATAAAATAGAGGTGTGACTGGATAAATAAGACTGGAACCTGATATTTCTATTCGTTCTTGGTCATTTGTATTTTGAATAAAGCGGCTGGACATAAAAAGGTTAAAATATATAGACATTGCGTTGCCCATAGACCCGTTGAAACACCTCATGAATATCAGGACATTTTAAATAAAATAAAACATAATCCACCCTAGCCAGATCTTCATATTATTTATTAATTTGGACCTCTATATGCAAACTTTTATACATTACTTTTTACATCTTGGTTTTCCTTTACTTATCGCCCTAATTTTCTGTAGAAAAAATTGGAAGATGGCTTATTTCTTATTCCTTACCACCATGCTTATAGATCTTGACCATCTGCTTGCCTCTCCAGTTTTTGAAATGAACAGATGCAGTATTAACTACCATCCCTTACATTCTTACTATGCGATTCTGGTCTATCTGTTATTGCTATTCTTCCCCAAGCCAATTCGCATTATCGGGATGGGGCTACTTTTTCACATGCTCACTGATTTTATAGACTGTTTGTTGATGTGAATAAATGGCACTAATTATTTTAGGCCTTTTCCTGCTATCCGAGGTTGACGCTTCATTTCCATCTGTTTAGGTCGTTAATAAGAGGAGGTTTCTATAGGCCTTGATGATCGTTTCGCTTTTGCGGAAGAGCGATGTCATCAAGCCCTTCCATTAATAATAGGATTCCAAGAATTATAAAACGAACCGTATTTAAAGAACAACTTTAATGCTCAACTTTTTGATAGTTAATTAAAATACTTAAGAACATATAAGACGCAAATCATTTATAAATCAAGTTAACAGCACTATGAGATCAACAGAGAAGCTAAATTTAATGAAACATTTAAGTACTGCTAGTTACTGGATAGCGTCCATCTCAACTATCAAATGACTTATTCATAAAAAAAGATAGAATACTGAAAAAACTACACATCCCATAAAAAATATAGTGCTATTACGTCTAAAAAATTAAGATATGTATAGGAATCAAAATATTGTATCCCTCTATTTTATTTACTTCAAAGAACATTGGAGCAGTATTTTAAGCCTAGTTATTTTTATCAAACAGCAGCCCTAACATAGTGCGAAATACTATTTTGTATTCTCTTAAGTGTAAACAAAAATTTGAAAACTATTTAGATAATTATTCTATTATTGATAACGGCTTACAAAGACTACGATAGGGTTTTCATTGTCCTCATCGATAAAAGAAAAACCTTTAGTATTTCTGATCTATTCAAAACAAAATAGGATAACTTACACATAAACAGAATTCTATACATCCATTAAAATTCTATTTAATGAGAAAGACAACATTCGTTCTTCTATAAAATTATGTATATTTATTAAAATTACAGGTAATAAACAATAGCAATAATACCGATAAATAGAAATAATTATAGCTGTTTTAGTGTTTTACACGAATCCTGAACATCCTTATTTTAGTGTAAACACAAGATTATAAGTGTGCTCTTTTCTGTTCAAATTAAAAATAAAGTGCTGATATATATTTAGGCCCCACGGCTCTTTCTCAACGAGACCATAGGTGGAATACTAATGATTTTGAAGTGTTTTAATGCCACAGCAGCCCTCTTGAAATTTAGTGCCAAGCTTACTATTGGCAAATAAAATTTAAAAAAACACAATGCTATGGATATAGAATCACTTAAACAGGAAGTCCAAAAAGAAATAAAAGCACAGAATAAAGCAGAGCGACTA
Source organism: Nonlabens sp. (assembly GCF_047636915.1). Classification (GTDB taxonomy): domain Bacteria; phylum Bacteroidota; class Bacteroidia; order Flavobacteriales; family Flavobacteriaceae; genus Nonlabens. The sequence continues at coordinate 35,977 of NZ_JBLIGN010000012.1, forward strand.
CTTAAAAATAAAAAATTAGAGCTCTACCATACCATTAATGAACTAGCCCTTGCCCATAAAAAACTTTATCTTCAAAAGAAAAGAAAAAAGTTCAGAGGAATTGATAATGATAAACAGGGAGCAAGATAGGGTGGCAAAACAATTAATCATTCCCAATAAAATTCTGTCCGTTCAAGACAAAAGGAAAGATGGGCGCACAAATGAATTAGCCAGTATTAAAGTTGAGCTAGAACAACAAATCATGTGTTTAAATAAGGCCGCTATCGTCTCTGAAACTGATGCTAATTTCAAAATTACAGTTGTTAACGATAATTTTTGTGAACGTTACGGATACCATAGAGAAGAATTAATGGGTCAAAATCATAGAATATTAAAGAGCGGAAAACAGCCTGATGTATTTTTTACTGATATGATATCAACTATTAGTTCTGGGGAAGTGTTTAAAGGTAAAGTATTGAATAAGCATAAAGGAGGACAACTCTATTGGATGGACATAACCATTATGCCTTTTAAAGATCTAAATGGGAAAATCATCAAATATGTCGCGATCATGTTTGATATTAACTCTCAAACTGTTCAAAAAGATATCCTTTTAAAACAAACAGAGCAATTAGCCATCGCTAACACAGAACTTGCTTTTCAAAATAAAGAGAAAGAAAAACGAGCAGATGAGTTAGCACTAGCCAACACAGAACTTGCTTTTCAAAATAAAGAAAAAGAAAAACGAGCAGATGAGTTAGCACTCGCCAACACGGAACTTGCTTTTCAAAATGAAGAGAAAGAAAAACGGGCAGATGAATTAGCACTCGCCAACACGGAACTTGCTTTTCAAAACAGGGAGAAAGAAAAACGAGCAGATGAATTAATTCTTGCCAATACGGAACTTGCCTTTCAAAATAAAGAAAAAGAAAAGCGAGCAGATGAATTAGCCATAGCTAATAGAGAGCTTTCTTTTCAAAACAAAGAGAAAGACAATAGGGCTATTGAATTGCTGCTTGCTAACGAAGAAAAAGAAAAACGTGCCGAGGAGCTAGATTTTCAGAACAAAGAAAAACAAAAACGAGCAGAAGAATTAGTCCTTGCTAATAAAGAACTTGCCTTTCAAAATAAAGAAAAGGTAAAACGGGCGGATGAATTAGTCATAGCCAATAAAGAACTTGAATTTCAAAACAAAGAAAAACAAAAACGAGCAGAAGAACTCGTTCTTGCTAATAAAGAACTTGCCTTCCAAACCGAACTTGATGGGTACCGTTCTGAAATGGAAAGTGTCGCAAAGGACTTGACTCTGCTTATAGATACTGCCAACGCTCCTATTTTTGGTATAGATAGTCAAAGCCTTGTAAATGAATGGAACCAAACCTCTGAAAAGATTACGGGTTTTACAAAAGATGAAGTTCTAGGAAAGGACTTGGTACAAAACTACATCACAGAAGGTTACAAAAAGTCCGTAAAAAAAGTGTTAGACGATGCTTTACTTGGAATAGAAACGGCTAACTATGAATTCCCTTTATTTACTAAAGATGGTCGGCGTGTCATGGTCCTATTAAACTCCAGTACACGTCGAGATGCCAAAGGAGAAATTACTGGTGTACTAGGTGTAGGCCAAGATATTACAGAATTAGTAGGTTATCGAGACGCATTAGAAGATCAAGTAAATAAAAGAACCATAAAATTAAATGAAGCTTTAGAAAAGCAAAAAGGTTTAAACATATTAAAATCGAGATTTGTTTCTACAGCATCACATGAATTTAGAACTCCATTGTCATCCATAAATTTTGCTGCTGGCTCTGTTAAAAAATATTGGAGCAAGATGGGTCCCGAGATGATAAAAAAGAAATTAAACAAAATAGAAGACCAGGTGCTGCACATGACCAAACTTTTAGATGATATTTTAATTATTGGACAGGGTGAAGCAGGTAAAATAAAACAAACTCCAGCACCGGTAAATCTTGGGGAATTTATTTCTGAAATAATTGAAGAGGTATATAGCTCCATTAACAAGTCCCATGAAATTATATTAATAGATCGTGAAGATTTAAAAAAAACAGATGTTTTTATTGATGAAAAACTGGGTCGGAATGTTTTTATAAACCTGCTTAGTAATGCTGTAAAATATTCGCCGAATGCTCAAAAAGTTATTGTTGAATTGTCATCTGAAAAAGATTACACCATCATCTCTGTAACAGATTTTGGAATTGGCATATCAGCATCAGAACTTAAGACCATATTTGAACCTTTTTCCAGAGGAGAAAATGTCGATTTAATTCAGGGAACCGGTCTTGGTTTAGCGATAGTAAAAGAAGCGATAGATGTAATCGGAGGAAAAATAATCGTAAACAGTACTGTGGGAAATGGCTCCTCATTCATCATAAAGATTTTAAATACTAGCAAAACTTGCACTTAAAAGGAAGAGGTAAAGCAATAAAATAAAAAAACTATGTATACCGTATTAATCGTAGAAGATACATTAGCTGTAAGGGAAGAGATTTATGATATTCTTGTAATGGAAGGTTATGACGTTTTACAAGCTGAAAATGGAAACAGTGGTTTTGAAATAGCTCTAAAAAAGCAACCAGATCTAATTATTTCAGATATACTAATGCCAAGCCTTGACGGTTTTGGAATGTTTGAAAAGTTACAAGAAAACCAACATACATCAAGTATTCCATTGATTTTTATTTCAGCTAAAGCTGAAAAAGAGGATGTTAGACTTGGAATGAATTTAGGTGCTGAAGATTATTTGACTAAACCAATTAATGTTACTGACTTATTAAATGCAATTAAAAATAAGATTAAAAAAAAGGTAGAAAGAGATAACAAAAACAAAGAGAAAACAGCAAGCTTATATAAAGTCCTTCAAAATCAAGAAAATGAATTAGAAAATTATTCTCATTTAATTTCGCATGAATTAAAATCTTCTTTGAGAAATATTTCAGATCTGTTATCTTGGTCTCAAGAAGATAACGCCGATACTAACGAATTAATAGATATTTCTAAAAGCTTTCAAATCTTGGAAGAAAAAATAGAAGAAATGGACCATCTTTTAGTAAAACTAGAAGAATATAACAACATCACAACTGCTGTTTTCAAAGACAAGTTAGTCAATACAAATACCATTGCACAAAGAATTATAAATGATATCCATACAACTGCATCCATAACAATTAAAATAAAGAATACGTTACCTACCTTATATATCGATGGAAATATGATAAGAAAAGTATTTGAGATTCTACTGGAAAATGCTGTGCAACATATAGACAAGAAAGAATGCATAATTGACATAGAGTGCAAAAAAACCGCACAAGAATATATGTTTTCTATTACAGATAATGGTTCCGGGATTAACCCAAAATATCATAAAAAAATATTTAAAATGTTTCAAGCAAACGAATCTGCTAAAGCCACAGGAATGGGTTTAAGCATAGTAAAAAAGATCATCTCTCATTATCAGGGAGAAGTATCCTTAAAAAGCACTCCAGGAGTTGGGACTGTATTTTATTTCAGTATACCCCTAGCTCAAGTAGCAGCGGCAAATCAAATTCATTAAGGCTTTGAAAAAAAAATGGGTAAGTGCAAAAATTTAAATCAAGGCTACAAGGGCAGCACGAGTACTCTTTTAATTAACAAAACAATACGGTTATCACAACCCAGTTTTACCTGTTCTAATGGGAAAATGGGGTTTTCTATCTATCCAACCCATTCATCGACAGTAAATTGTGTGCCATCGATATTCAATTTGCATCAAACGAAAAATTTAAAAAAACTTGAAATTGTAGCATACATTTATGCTGTAAATAAAGAAGGTCATGAACAGAATACTATTATCAATAGCTATCTTCTCGAGTAGTTTTAACTTACAAGCTCAAAATTCACAGTTATCGACAGACCCTGATCTAGGCTCAGCAGCTAATTTTATTTTGTTTACTGGATCAGGAGCAGTAGCCAATACTGGAACCTCCACAATTACAGGTGATGTTGGGTCACAATTAGGAGCAATATCTGGTTTTGGATCTCCTTCAATTTTAAATGGAACTATAGAGAATGCCAATTCAATTACTGCACAAGCAACTATAGACTTAACTGCTGCATGCGTTCAACTTCAAAATAGACCTGTAACCATAACAACGCACAGCACAATTTATGGAACTATAGCTGGAGAAACCATTTATCCTGGGGTGTATACCGCTGGTGCTGCTGCATCCATCATTGGTACTCTTATATTAGATGCCCAAGGTGATCCTAATGCTTTGTTTATTTTTAAAATAGGTGGAGCTCTTTCTTCGGTAGCTGGCTCAGAAATTATTTTGACCAATGGTGCCTCGTCTGACAATGTTTTTTGGATTGCTGTAGGCGCCGTTGGTTTAGGTGCTAATACTATTATGAAAGGGACTTTTATAGGCTACCCAGGTGCTGTTTCATTAGGTGCTGACAGTATACTAGATGGAAGGCTTTATGCCACTGCTGGCGCTATAGCAATTAGTACATCTATTGTGACAATTCCATCCTATAACATTCCTTTTGATTGTGTTTCTAGTGCTTATTTATTTCAGAACAACGATGTATATGCATTAAATATAGAGTCGGGAACTTCTTATGAAATTGCGACAGATATTACCGCTGGAACTATAAACGCAACTGGATATAATCCAACAGACGGATATATTTGGGGAACTTTAAGCACCCCAGAAAAAACGATTGTCCGAATTGGAGCAAATTTTAATACCATAAATTACCATATCAACGAATTACCCAGCAGTACAAGCTATACAGGTGATGTAAGTGCAAGCGGCGTGTATTATTTAAAAGGTGACGGCACAGCATTTTATAGAATCGACGTTGATCCTAATTCCATAAATTATACACAACACCAGTCGACAGATCATCTGTCTCAAAACTTAAATATTAGTGACTGGGCTTTTAATAGTCTAGATGGAAATTTATATTCAGTAGAAAAAAACTCCAATCTTTTATATCGCATTGACCCAGCAACTGGGATCGTTATAGCCATAGGGGAAGTCCCTATTTTATCGGGATTCACCTATACGTATGACGCCGTATATTTTGATGCAGATGGACGTTTTTATATCGCTGCAAGTGAGACAGGCACCCTATATGCAATTCAAAGTGTTCAAAACTTAACCGCAACCGATGCTATAGATGCCACTGTATTTTCTTTTGGCCCTTCCAGCACTAACAGCGATGGCGCACGCTGCCCAACAGCAATTGTATCACAAGAAATTTGTGATAATGGCATTGATGATGACGGCGACGGACTGATAGATTGTGACGACTCTTCCTGTTCAAGCTTTATTAATTGTGTCGTCTCTGATCCTTCGACAACAGGAAGTAACGATGGTGGTTTGGAAAGTAACGGCAGGCTATCAGAACAAATCAATAAGCGCAATTTTAACCGTGCAAAAACCAGTTTTGTATTTGATAGAATGTCTGCAAAAAGGATTTCTAAAAAAGGGAGTTACTTACAACACAACATCTTATCTAGTTTTACCTTGGAAGACTTCATTCCATTAGATGTTATTAATGAGAATGAAGTCATTAACGCATCTCCTACAGACCTAGTTAGCATTACAAATGCTACTGAAATCTATGGTGTAGATTACTTAAAAAATGATGTTGCTATAGCTTCTGTTTTAGTCATCAAAACAGATAATGGCGTTTACGAGCATACCAAGTACATTTGTGACCGTCTGTTAGGGGCCGAATTACTGTCTGTAAGTACCATGGAAATCAACGGTCAATCCTTCATTAAATCTATTATTAAAAATGCTGATGGCACGCATGAATTTGTATTAAGCTTGTCTGCTACAATAGTAAACAACGATACCAACTTTGCCATTGAGAGCCACTGGAATCTGGATCAATACGAGCAAGATGTTACCTTTTATAACTTCCAAATTTGGACAAATACAATTGATGATTTATTCTTATTAAGTCAAGAGGTATTAAACTTACTAGAAGCGCAAAAGTCAATTTCGTCCTATAACACCTCAAGACCTCCAACGGTATTTGTTAGAAAAGGTAAGTACCTTAATGGTGGTTTAGATGTAGACATTATCAATGTAAATGCCACAGAAACGATCCACTTTGATGCTAACTTTAGAAGTACAGAAACAAGTGATTTTGACCATATGAATGCTGCAGTAAACTTGTTGGAACAGTACCGTACCAACCTGCAGTTAGAAACCGGAAACTTATTTGATATCGGTTTTAGAATTGGGGATGGCATCGCAACACCAGATGATTTATTTTTGTCTGATGGACCTTGGGGAATTGATCATTCACAAGAAGGAACAACGGTAAATACCTATACAGTTTTACCCAACGAGTTTACCTTTGACTTAACTGATTTTCCTATAGAACGCAATGTAGTTTTAAAAGCAACAACTAATAGCTATATAGCAGCTTACAGAGCCCTTACGCCTAGATTCAAGGCAGTAGACTTACAGGAATATAATAGCTTAGAATTTAGCGCACATGGTACAGGATCGTTAGAGATCACTTTTGTTAAAGCAAGTATTTCTACCTGGGAAGAACAATATAAAAGCACAATTACTCTAAATACCACATCCCAAGACTATATGCTACCCATATCAAGTTTTGAAGCAAATAATGGAACCCCTTTAGCATTAACGGATGTAGTTACTATTGTATTTACAATGACGAGCCTAAATGGTACAACTACTACAAAAGAATTAACCCTAGAAAACCTGCGTTTGACACAAAACCTATCTCCATCAGAAAATATAGTTCAAGAGAACACAGCGCTTTTTGCATCCACAAACCCACTAACAACATCTACCACCATACAATTTACAACGGCCCAAACAGAAACGGTACAATTTGTAGTCTACGACCTTTTGGGGAAAATAGTATATCAAATAGAACATGTAACCATCGCTGGTAAAAATAAAATACCCCTAAAAAGGAACCACATAAGCGCAGGTATTTACATCTGTAGAATTATAAGTGAACAGACACCTTTCCGTAGTCTAAAGCTAATAGCCCAGTAATTCTAATGTACGTTTATGATCGTTGATAAATGAAGTTACCGCATGACTAATTGATTTATTAGGAGCCTCAAAGACTATCTGTAAATTATTTAATTCCCGCGTACCAAACTATATTCTATTTGAGAAAGATATAAATCAGTTAAAAAATGATTATTCCAAGGATAATATTTATTTAAAGACACTACTAATTATGGAACATAAAACAGGATATAACAAGTTACTTAATGCACGAATAACAGGACTTTTGAATAGGAACTAAAAACAAAGTAAAAGATTAATACCGAAAAGTAGTATATGGTTTTAAGAAAAATAAAAAACTATTTATACTACTTTTCTATAGGAGAAAAAATGCTGCTAAAACAAATTGCCTCTGAGAATTAAAAAAGTAGGTAGTTTATTGGTCTAAAAAGGGTCAAATAGAAATTAAGTTTGGTTTGAATCTCAAATAGAAATTAAGTTTGGTTTGAATCTCAAATAAGAAATATAGATAAGATAGAATTTCATAGGTAACCTATTAGTAAAATAAAAGAACCCTTATAAAGATTTAAAACACTACAAAACATACCTTTAAACACTATTTGTTGGGCGCCTTTCAAAAGCTTCTTATTCCCATTTTTATATGTTGGACCTCTGATTTTTAATTCTTCAAAAAGTGCCTTAGATGTAAAATAAGGTACTTTATAAGTGATAAATGCCATTCCTATACAGCGCATTCACTCCTGTGGTAAAGTACAGTGGATAGATGTACCTAAAACATGAAAAGCATCTATAAAACTGAACAAAAAGGATGTAAATATCACAAATGTTAATTTACATCTCCAACTTGTCACCGACAAGTTGTCGCATAAACAAGCCATAAAAAAATTAAAATTATTGAATAACGACATGATATCACAATTTTAACAACTAACTCTTATTAATACATCAAAGTACTAAACATATCATAATTCTTTAAATTAAAAAGTCATATTGGTACTTCTGTATAATACTTGCACTCTGTAGTACTCAAATCATATTGATAATCAATACCTTATAAAATGAAAGTATTAGTAATTGGCGCAGGGAATATGGGTTTAACTTATTCTGAAGGGATGGCAAGCTCGCCGCTGCTCTCCAAGCAGAAGCTTAGGATCTATGATACCGATCCTAATAAAATAAAAACACTAAATGAAGATGGAAGGTTTAATGTTTTCAGCAAACTAGAAGATTGTTTACCGAAATCAGACCTGGTTTTTATCGCAGTGAAACCGTATCACTGTGATGATTTATTCACTGAAATGAAAACAATGATCAACAAAGAGCAATTGTTTGTTTCCTTAATGGCTGGAGTCACTATTGAATCTATACAAGAGCAATTAGATACTAAAAAAGTAATTAGAACAATGCCTAATTTACCGGCGCAAGTTGGTAAAGGCGTTACTTCTTATACGGAATCTAAAGAAGTTTCTGCAATAGAATTAATCATGGTGAGGAATTTATTAGATACTACTGGAACCTCTATACATGTTGAAAATGAAATGTACATAGATGCCTCTACGGGTATTTCTGGTAGTGGACCGGCTTATGTATTTTATTTTATGCAATCGATGCTAGAAGCTGCCCTTAAAATGGGCTTTTCAGAGAACGACTCTAAGGTTTTAGTGAGCAATACATTTGAAGGAGCCATCGAATTGTTCAAACAAAATAGTTTTTCTCCGCAATCTTGGATTGATAAGGTAGCTTCCAAAGGAGGAACTACACAGGCTGCCATTGATTCCATGGAAGACAATAATGTAAACGAACTTATAAAAGATGCGGCTTATGCAGCATTTGAAAGGGCCGTAGAACTAGGAAAAAAATAATATGGACACCAAACGAGTAGTAGTAAAAGTTGGTACGAATGTTTTAACCAACAGAGATAATAGAATTTTAGGTCCTGTCATTAAGGAACTGGTGCGACAGATTTCAGTTTTATACGAGCGTAACATTATGGTTATACTAGTATCGTCAGGAGCTGCTATCGCAGGAAAAGAGGTTCTTGGAGATACTAAAATAAAGGATCCATCCATTAGAAGACAAGTTTATTCAGCAATAGGCCAACCCAGAATGATGCGTCATTACTATAGTATTTTCCATGACTATGGAATGCGATGTGCGCAAGTACTGGCCACAAAAAGAGATTTTGATATAGGAAAACACAGGCAAAATATGATCAATTGTTATGAGGGTTTATTATCTGAAGGGGTGGTTCCAATCGCCAATGAAGATGATGCAGTTTCTTTAACGATGTCCATGTTTTCAGATAATGATGAGCTGGCAAGTTTAGTCGCGGAATTATTAGACGCAGACCGATTGATTATTTTATCTGATACAGATGGTCTATACACGGGACATCCAGATGATGAGGATTCCAAAATTATAAATGAAGTAACAGCCGATCAAGACGTAGAGCAATATGTCAAAGCTTCTAATAAAAAAGAAGGTGAAGGTCGAGGTGGCATGGGATCAAAATTGAAAATTGCTAAAAGTGCCGCTAAAAAAAATATTCCTACTTACATTGCAAATGGCAAACGAGCTAATGTCATTGTGGATATCGTTGACGATAAGGAAGTTGGAACAAAATTTATACATTAAAAATCAAAATAAATATGAAATTATTAAGTTCAGAAACAAAAAATAAGGTTCTTGATTCAATGGTCTCTATTATTGATAGAGAACGTGAAACCATTTTAGAAGCTAATAAGAAAGACCTAGAGGCCTTTAACAAAGAGGATCAAGCTCTTTATGACAGACTTGTGGTGAATGATACCAAAATTGATGGAATGATTAAGGCCATTGAAGAAGTGAAAAATCAAGAAGATCCAGTAGATCAGGATATATCTGATATAACTTTAGATAGTGGTTTAAAAATCACCAATAAAACGGCCCCTTTTGGTACCATTATGATTATTTACGAGTCTAGACCAGATGTAACTATAGAAGCTGCCGTGTTAGCCTTTAAAGCAAATAATAAAATATTATTAAAAGGAGGGAAAGAAGCTTTGAATAGCAACATAATTCTAGAAAAATGTTGGCATGAAGCTTTAGAAAAAAATGCGCTTTCTAAAGAATGGATTCAACTGCTTCATTTAAAACGTGAAGAAACTCAAGAGTTCCTTAAAAACCCGCCAGAAAAGATAGACCTTATTGTTCCCAGAGGTGGAGAACGTTTGATAAAGTTTGTAAAAGACAATGCGAGTTGTGCTGTTTTAATAAGTGGACGTGGAAATAACTTTTTATATGTCGCCGAAGATGCAGACTGGGAAAAAACTGTGAAAGTTATTATTAACGCAAAGACTGATAAAATATCTGGCTGTAATGCTTTAGACAAAGTATTAATCGATAAACGCATTCCAGATTATGAAAACAAACTAAAGGAGCTTCAAGCCGTACTGACTCAATTGAACGTAGAATTAGTGGTTGATTACAAAGTTGGGAAAATTCTAACTGAGGAAGAAGTTATAAAAACACAAGACATTTGGTTTGAAGAGTTTTTAGCCATGAAACTATTAATCGCAGAAATAAGTAGTGAAGACGCTGCGATCGATATGATTAATAAATTTTCAGGAGGCCACTCAGCCGTTATACTGACAGAAAACAGAGCTCTTGCAAAACAATTTATGCAACAAGTAGATAATGCAGCGGTGTATCATAACGCGTCTACAAGATTTACAGATGGTGGTCAAATGGGAGTTGGGGCAGAACTAGCTATTAGCACAGATAAATTGCATCATCGAGGTCCTTTAGGATTGAAACAATTAGTAACCAATAAATATTATGTCTATGGTGATGGACATATAAGGGTCTAATTTTTAAATTTTATAAAATCAATTAAATAATCTCTGATTGAACCAGTTTACGAGCTGTGTTTTTCATCCAGTATAAAAAGCTATCTCCAAGGAGGTGGCTTTTTTTAGTGGTCTTAAAATAGGTTGAATTCTATTTAATGATCTTGAAGAAGTATATAGAGTCGTTGAGATTTCTATTATAAAATGAAGGAACTATTAAAAGGTTAAAAATGAATTGAGATACCATACTTCTAAAGAAGTTATAACCAAAAAAACATCTCAGTTCTTTTACCAATTCAAAAACAGCCCCTTAAAACTGGAAATGGAAAAGCAATTACATAAGAACCCTATAAAATTTAGTCCTCCTTAACTAAACATCTTATCTCCCACCTAACAGCGTCTAGGTCTTTTTACTCCCGCACAACATTTTCATTTTAAATACCTAAACGAGGTGAAAAAGTTACCGCCTTTTATTTATTCCCTTTTGATTTATGTAATAGCTGTAAATCAAATGGAAATGAAGCCTCAGGAATCGGTGATTCATCAGGTAATAATTCTATCAGAACTGCAAATGAGAAAGAAGTGTTGATCTTTAAAAACGAGATCGATACACCCACTTTTAATTTTTCCTTCATGGTAGGCAATCCAAATAAATTAGAAGAACAAATTCCAGTAAGATGGATCAATACGCAAGTAAAAGTATTCAAAATAAATCCGAAATTAGAACCTGCTTTTGTACTTACACATCGTCCTTATTACGTAAATGGAATAACCAGAAAGAGCGATTATGACTTAGCTCAAGGAACAGATGTATGGCCTGCTTTTGAATAAAACCCCAATATATTTTCCGTTAATTATCAAGGATCTGAATGATGCGTAGCTAGCAAAAATAGTATTTCTGCGGCACGTACCGGTAGCTATTCCGCTTCCGCGAAAGCAGAAAACACATTCCTATAGTCTTAAAATAAGAAGTTCTTTTGTAGGTCAAAACTTTAATGAAATTATACAATAATACTGTCAATGGAAACGACAATGAATACAGAATCGGTGGTTACCACAACTGTTTAGATGAATAGTTCCAAAGTCACAAGTGAGATAGATGCTGCATCCTTAAGTGCAGAAGAAGAATTCCTTCATATCACTCAAGCACAAGAATGCATTCTTCTCCTTTGATTTTTTTGAAATAACAGCCGACTTTTACACTGGATAATTTCAAAACACTACAGTCTAAAATATCTAAAGGAGAACAAATTCTGTAAAGGATATCTTAAAATAATCCATACAGAAAAGAAAAAACACAGGAGAATTAGAAAATCAGATCCTGAAAATTAAAAATTGCTGGAAGTAAAAGCAGTAATCTACAAAGGCATGGATAACTCACGTGCACTTTTCAAGAGGTTTGTTTATATTTACGGATAAGTACAAATTGACACCTATAATCCTGTACTTATCTGAGATAAATTGATTTTCAATAGCACTATATTTCACATACAAAACGATAAAGCCCTCTTAAAAAGATACCTATGAAACAAAATCATTTTCTTTATGTATTGCTGATTTTGCTTACTTCTTGCCAACATTCAAAAGATACCATAGAAAAAGAACGTTGGGAACAACATGCTGCAAATACTGAAATTATAAGAGATGACTTTGGTGTGCCGCATATTTATGGTAAAACAGATGCTGATGCGGTCTTTGGTTTGTTATATGCACAATGCGAAGATGATTTTAATCGGGTAGAACACAATTATATTTGGGCCATAGGAAGACTTGCTGAAATAGAAGGAGAAGCGTCTTTATACAGCGATCTACGCGTACGTCTTTATATGACAAAAAAAGAGGCGATTGAAAACTATAATAACAGTCCTAAATGGTTACAAGAGCTTTGTATCGCCTTTGCAGATGGGATCAACTACTATCTTGCAACTCATCCTGAAGTAACACCAAAGCTCTTGACACATTTTGAGCCTTGGATGCCCATGTATTTTAGTGAAGGTTCCATTGGTGGTGATATTGAAAGAGTCTCTACTAGAAAAATAAAAGCTTTTTATCAAAAAGACACGGATCCAACAATCGCTGTAAATGATGGTTTGATAAGGTTAAAAGATGATGAGCCAAGAGGATCCAACGGATTTGCTATTTCAGGTGACTTGACAAAATCTGGTAATGCAATGCTACTTATCAATCCGCACACTTCTTTCTTTTTTAGAGGTGAGGTTCACGTCGTTAGCAAGGAAGGACTCAACGCCTATGGAGCAGTAACTTGGGGACAATTTTTTGTCTATCAGGGATTTAATGAAAAAACCGGCTGGATGCATACCTCTACTGGAACAGATATTATCGATGAATTCGAAGAAACCATTATTAAAAAAGATGGTGAAAGATATTATAGATACGGTAAGCTTTTACGTCCTATTGACTCTACGGAAGTCACTTTGAATTATAAAGATACAGATGGTTTAAAAGAAAAGACATTTATGATCTATCGCTCACATCACGGTCCTATAACACATGCTAATGACGATAAATGGGTAGCTACTGCTTTAATGTGGAGTCCCATAAAAGCATTAGAACAATCCTTTACTAGAACCAAAAAATCCAATCATGACGAGTTTTATACCATGATGGATATTCGAACCAACTCTTCTAATAATACCGTTTACGCCGATGCTGATGGGACAATTGCCTATTACCATGGGAATTTTATTCCTAAAAGAAATGAAAAATTTGATTACACAAAACCTGTTGACGGTAGTAACCCAGAAACAGATTGGGATGGACTTCATGAGTTAGAAGATAATATCATCCTGAAAAATCCAGCAAACGGTTGGATACAGAATTGCAATTCAACACCATTTACTAGTGCGGCAGAAAATAGTCCTAAAAAAGAAGACTATCCTGTATATATGAGTTCTTATCCAGAAAACTTTAGAGGTATACACGCTATTCCTCTATTAGAAAAAGCAGAGAATTTAACGTTAGATACCTTAATTGAATTGGCTTATGATACATATCTACCCGGTGCGGATATGTTAATTAATGGATTATTAGATGCTTCAAAATATTCTTCAGTGGACACACCAGAAGCTAGAGAAGCCATAAAAATTTTAAAGACTTGGGACTTCAGAGTATCTGCAACATCTGTTGAAATGACACTAGCGCAATTTTATCTAAATGCGTATTATCGATCTGGTAAAATTCCAACAATGACTGAAAATAGACGAATTACACCATTAGGGAGATTTGATTATATGAGTAACAAATCCAAACCAGAAGAGCGATTAGAAGTGTTTCAAGCAGCCATAGAAAAATTAACGGAAGATTTTGGATCTTGGGAAACTCCTTGGGGAGAATTCAATCGTTACCAAAGAAACGATGGTGACATTAATCAAGAATTTAATGACTTAAAACCAAGTCTTCCTGTAGGTATGGCTTCAGGGTCTTGGGGCGCTTTGGCTTCTTTTGGCACGCGCTTTGGAGAAGATACAAAACGTCAATATGGAACCTCTGGCAATAGCTTTATTGCTGTTGTAGAATTTGGTGATCAAGTAAGAGCAAAGTCCCTATTAGCTGGAGGACAAAGCTGTAACGCTAATTCGCCTCACTTTGATGATCAAGCACAGCTGTATGCTGATGGAAAATTTAAAGAAGTAGCTTTTTATAAGGAAGATGTGGAAAAACGTGCGAGAAAAACCTACCATCCTGGTGAAAAAAAATAGAATACTTTTGTGATTATGGAAGAAATAGTAAAAAGCATCAATATTGAAAAAGGAGTTGAATTAGTCCTTGAGTATGGAATCCCTTTGATAAAAGCCTTACTTATATACCTTGTAGGTAGATGGCTCATCAAAAAGGTTTTAAAACTAACTCACAAATTGATGCTCGTTAACGAGTACGATACCACTCTGGAAAAGTTTCTTTTAAATCTGATCAAATGGGTCTTATGGATTTTATTAACGGTATCTGTAGTAGGTACTCTAGGGGTACAAACCACGAGCTTTGCAGCATTGATAGGCGCAGCCGGGCTAGCGATAGGACTCGCATTACAAGGATCTTTATCTAATTTTGCTGGTGGCGTACTACTGCTTCTTTTCAAACCGTTCAAAATAGGAGATACTATTGAAGCACAAGGAATTATAGGGACAATTAAAGAGATAGACCTCTTGCAAACTAAAGTAATAACAGCACAACGCAAGCTCGCAATCATTCCTAATGGACCTCTTCTTAACGGTACTATTATCAATTTCAATGCCGAAGGGATTTTAAGATGCGATACGGTAATAGGTGTTAGCTACGACGCAGATATTTCTAAAACACTGGAAGCGCTTACTAAACTTTGTACCGACCATCCTTTAGTACTTAAAGATCCCGCGCCTTTAGTTCAAGTCTCCGAAAATGCAAGCAGTTCTATACATATTTTGGTAAGGCCTTACACCTTAACAGCTGATGTATGGACCGTTAACTTTTATTTACAACAAAACTTTAAACCTACTCTAGACGCTATAGGTGTAGAAATACCTTATCCACATCAAGTAGAAATACAAAAAAAGGATAAATAGATAAAGTCTGGATTTTAGAGCCGCTCCTTATGGTTTTTTTGATCCATGACTTAGGAGTTAAATTATTAAAGTTCACCAAAATTACGAACTCATATAAATTTTCCTAGACCACATCGCACTACTCCATAAGTTATACTTTATTTTAACGATAACAATTATTGTTTTTTTACTTTGTTTTCATCCAACGCAAAATGATATGTATCTTAAAACAACTTTTATAAAAACTGAGTGAGTAAATGTCAACATTAGGCCGGATGGTTGACGTCTAAAACCAACTGAGTATCGAGCAGCACTTGTAAAACCATACTGCTGTTCCATATAAATACTTTTGTTATTGAAAAACTCGTGAAGATTACCTGTAAATTGATGAATGAAATGCACTGCGTTCCCAAACCTAAAAACTTCTTTACTCTTATCATACGAAGTTCATTACTAATCCATTTACGCAACCTTAACTGTTTCTTTAAGAACTGAACTATTAGGTTTTACCTTTATTTTAAATTCAACAGTTCTTACAATAGGCTCAACCACAAATGGCAGCCATAAAAAATATACAGAAAAATCTTATAAATCGGTAAAAAACTAATTACATAAAGTTTTATCCTTCTACTTTGGTGGAACTTAGCAAAGATAAAGTTGATGGCGTAAACAGACCATTTGTAAAATAAAAACAAACACACAATGCGTTAAAGTTTACCATCATTTTAATACAACCCACTCCAACATCCCAGTACCTTTAAAAAAAAGGTGAACTATTTTAAAATATCTCCTAAATAAATTGTGATAACCTAAATGAAATTATGATTACAACATACAACGTAAATTTAATCGATATACATTCTATAGATCAAATCGATGGTAAATGGTTGCGTAAAGACTTTATAGAGTTACTTGAGATTCTTGAATTTGGCGATACTGGAGAGGCCACTGACACTGATCTCAAGGAGTTATTATACATGACCATCTCTGATTTAGAACCCCAAGAAGCTGCTGAGATAGTATTGAAATATAAATTAGGTAATGAACTTACTGCCGGACAGATCGATCAAATTTCTAACGACATGCTTAAAGAAAACGTGGCGGAGCATTATTCTGACATCTCTTTTCACTCTAGACTTTTTGACATCAATGTTTTATTACACAAGGCATATAATGGAAAATTTCCACATGCTAAAGCAAGTGTTATACGACTATCCATCACACCTCAACAAGAAACGGACATCGTTATAGATAGAAAAATAGTTTTAAAATGTCTGGCACCTATCATTGATGATCACGCTATCCTAAAGCGGCTGTATATAAATCAATTATTAGGGGAAGAAGAATTTCAGGAAGCGGAAGGTATTATTTGGTACTTTAAAGTTTTAGAACATAATCAATATGAAATCATTACTTCAGACTATTGGATCAACAAAAATCATTTTACAGCTTCAGAAGCTGATGTGAACATAGAGATGGAGGAGTAAATTTATAAGAGCTATTCTTTATGTAAGGCTTTTTTTAATTCTCGCTTTCGCGAAAGCGAGACATCTGTTATCTTTAAAAAAAAAATCAACTATGAGACATCTAATTATCATATGGCTAGGATGCTTTTATGGAGTCGCACAAGTCCCTACAGATCATCAAATGGATCTTTACAACATCATTGATGAAGTACGTGAAGACCGTATAGAAAAAGATGTACGTAAGCTGGCTGGCTTTGGAACAAGAAATACCTTTTCTGATACGGTGTCCAACACACGAGGAATAGGAGCAGCAAGAAGATGGATCAAAGCAGAATTTGACCAAATCTCTAAAGATTGTGATGGCTGTCTGGAAGTGTTTTATCAAAAGGATTACGTAACTACAAGTATGGGTGGTAGGATTCCACAGGATGCTTGGGTAGTCAACGTAGTGGCTATTCAACGGGGCACAGAAAATCCCAATAATATGGTTATGATGAGTGGAGATATAGATTCTCGTGCCAGCGACACCATGGACTTTACAACAGATGCTCCAGGAGCAAATGATAATGCTAGCGGTATGGCAGGAACGATTGAAGCCGCCCGAGTGTTATCAAAACGCAGGTTTAAAAACAGCATTGTTTATGTAGGGTTAAGTGGTGAGGAACAAGGATTATTTGGTGGTAAAGGACTGGCTGAATATGCAAAGAAAAAAGAATGGAATGTCATCGGTTTTTTAAACAATGACATGATAGGAAACATTAAAGGCGTCGATGGGGTAATTGATAACCGCGAGTTCCGCATTTTTTCAGAACCAACAGATCCTACAGAAACCGAAAGACAACGAAAAGGAAGACGATTTTACGGCGGTGAAGTAGATGGAATTTCAAGACAGTTAGCTAGGTACATTTACAAATCTGTAAAAAGCTACATGCCAGAAATGAAGCCTATGATGGTATATCGATTGGACCGTTTTGGCCGTGGCGGCCACCACAGGCCTTTTGCAGATTTAGGTTTTCCAGGGATACGTATTATGGAAGCTCATGAAAACTATACCCAACAACATCAAGACATAAGGACAGAAGATGGAATCAATTATGGAGATGTAGTAGAACATGTAAACTTTCCTTATGCAAGAAAATTGACTGCTGTAAATGCAATAAGCCTTGCTCAGCTGGCATGGGCTCCTACTCGACC
>NZ_JBLIGN010000013.1:0-52050 GCF_047636915.1 Nonlabens sp.
CCGCTTCCGGGTTTTTAAGGTAATGGCATTTCATGACGTCTTCTGCAGCGAGTTTTTCTAAAAGGAAAATATCATCACCGCTTGAAATATGTAGGTTGTCTTCATATCCGTTCACCTGTTGAAAAGCAGCTTTAGTAAAACTCATATTGGCTCCATTACACATAAATGGCTGGCGGTATGAAAAGCTGCCCATAGTTATCAATTGTAGCGCCACCATTTCCTGTTGCTGTAAGCTGCTTAGAATAGTGTTTTCCTGCTTTATTTGAATAGGCGCTGCTATAAAATGAGCGTCTGTATGCTGGTTGTAGATCGCCTGGTAGGACAGCACCCAGTTTTGAGGTAAAAGGCAGTCGGCATCTGTTGTGATGATGCGGTTGTAGTGGCTCAATTTTATAGCTTGGGTGATTCCGTCTTTTTTACCGCTGGCTGATTTTGGCACTCTATTTATAAGTAACATCTTAAATTTGGGATTCTTTGCTTTAAAAGATTGGAGTAATGGAAGGCTATGATCTGTAGAGTTATCGTTAACAAAAATCCACTGGAGTAGTTCAGGGTCATACTTTTGATGGTAAATAGACTCTAACAGTCTAGGTAAGTTACCTTCTTCATTTCGATAGTTAATGATAATGGAGAAGGGAAGTTTTTTAGTTTCTGGTGTTATTTTAGTTTTAGGGTAGGTGAGCATTTCCTTGGAAAGAAGAAGAATTACCAAAGCATAACCACAAACAACAATAAAAACCAATCCACTCATTCTTCTATAGTTTTAAGCTTTTGGAAAGGAAACAACGCGCATCCTAATATGGTCGGTACTATAGAATTAGTCAACCAGACTAACGTGGTCGCCACAAGAATAGGCTCTACATTGTAAGGTGATCCTTGAAAGACATAAGCGGCCACACTCCATTTAAGAGCGATGTCAAAGAGTTGAAATACGGGAATAATAGAAACGGCTAGATAAAACACGCTTATATCCCTGATCAATAATAGAGGAGTAGATGGATCATCTAGAAGCCATAGAATAAGGAGCCAATTGCTGGCAAATAGCGCATACCTCAATAGGGAATACAGAAGTGTATTGCGCCATTTTTGTAAGGTCATATTTCTAGAATCCCATTTTTTTATGAGCCATACGGCTATGGCTAATACCAGTAAGCAAAGCAATACGGCTGTAGAAATTAATAAATAAACAGCTTCTAATGGAAGACTTTGTTCCAAATAAAACAAAACTCCTATACTGCCTAGAATCGTGGTAATGATCATTTGGGCACTATTGCTGGCAAGAATTCTACTCCATATATTTTTGCGTAAAGTTTTGGCAAAAAATAAGGGTTTTAGGGCAAATTCGCCGGCTCTTAATGGCGTGATAAAACTAGCTGCTTGTGCGGTGAAATTTTGAATTAGGCTTTGGCGAAAGCCTAACACATAAAAATCATGGATCAAGTATTGCCACTTTTTACTTTCTACCAACCAGCTGGATAGACTTATGGAGATCATCAACGGCAACGTGAACCAGGGTAGTTTTTGAAGTGAAAAAAGGATGCTGTCAAAGCTTAAAGGCCGTTCTGTCCATTGCAAATAAAATACGTAAGCGCAAATCACGATAACGATGATTTTTATCAGCGGAGCTAGGAATTGCTTAGATTTGTAAAGCGCGATGGACATGTGCGAAAAATACAACAATTGGCAACAGAAAAAATTATTCTTGGGATAGATCCTGGTACTGCAATCATGGGTTTTGGGATCATAAAGGTACAGGGTAATTCCATGAGTTTTATTCAGATGAATGAATTGGATATGAGAAAATTAAAAGACCCCTATGTAAAACTGCGTCGTATTTTTGAACGCACCATTGAGTTGATTGACACCTATCATCCAGATGAAATTGCTTTGGAAGCCCCGTTTTTCGGTAAGAATGTGCAATCTATGCTCAAATTAGGTAGGGCACAGGGAGTAGCTATGGCAGCTGGACTTTCTAGAGACATACCCGTTTTTGAATACGCGCCTTTAAAGATAAAACAAGCGATTACGGGTAAAGGAAGCGCAAGTAAGGAACAGGTTGCAAAAATGTTGCAAACGCTTTTAGGGATAAAAGAACTCCCTAAAAATTTAGACATGACGGACGGACTTGCTGCTGCAGTATGCCATTTTTACAATAGTGGTAGAATAGAAGTCGGTAAAAATTATACGGGATGGGCAGCCTTTGTAAAACAAAATGAAAAACGCGTTAAGAAGTAATCTATGATAAGTCGTACTTATTTAATGTGGCTATTGTTTTTATTTGGGATTTCTTTTACGGCGGGGTCTCAAGAGGTGGGCGCTTCAAAACCAAGTATTCCTGAGTTATTGAGTTCTTATAATACATCGACTGTTCCTTACTTAAAGGTGCAAACGCTCCAAGAGAATTATAAAGATTACGTCATTTTTGATACCCGAAAAAAAGAAGAATACGATATAAGTCACTTACCTAATGCAACCTGGGTAGGAGAGAAATACGATGTAAAAAAGCTAAGCGCAGTAGGGAAGGATACAAAAATAGTAGTTTATTGCAGCGTAGGAATACGTTCTGAAGAGTATGGGGAGGAAATGCTACAGGACGGTTTTACTCAAGTTTACAATTTATACGGCAGTATATTTTATTGGAAAGATGCCGGTTATAAAGTAGTAGATCAAAACGAGAAGCCTACTCAAAGGGTTCACGTGTATGCAAGGAAATGGGCTACATTTTTAAAGACAGGGGAGAAGGTTTTTTAAATGTATTTTTAGAAAAGAGTCAAGACCGCCGCGCTGTAAGAATAAAGAAGGCAGACTTGATCGTGACTATTTGAGAAATTGAATTCAAATAATGATGCGATTCAATATTCATTTTAGTTTTGTAAATGTGTATTGAGGTTTTTTTAGTAGGTGCATCTTATAGGGAAAGTATTGATAAGAAGCTCATGGAAGTCTAAGAATTAGTTGAATTACAACTGCATTATTTTTGTTTCGCGGGACTGATTAATTGTTTAAGATGCGGGTTACCTGTTCCATTTTAATTGATAGAGTTGTGCTTGCGAGAGGGCTTCATCTTCTCCCAGTTGTATGTTTGTCGCTTCGCAGGAGAGGTAATAGCTTTCCTTATTATGCTCCGTTTTTAAATAGGATATGGCCTCCACTTGTGCACCACCTTCAATATTGATTTCTAGTTTCTCGCCGAATTCAAATGCGCCATTTTTGTAAGCAACTTCAAACACAAAAGGAGTAAGACTGCTGTTATAACCACATAGTAAAATAGTATCTGTGCCATTAAATGTGGCTCCTGTAATTAGTCCTTTTACATTGTGAGAGGTTATTTTCTGAGCGACTTGATCTCGTAGGTTTTTATCCACTTTATAAAGTACGGTGCTTTGATTTTTCCAATCCTTAGAAAAGATATATAAACTACCCTTTATAGCAACGATGGATTCTGCATCATAGGAATGGTTTTGATTTCCTTTTACAAATGTTTTTTGATCAGGATAAGAGATATGTAATTCTTCTACGGAAGCATTTTCATTTTCTAAGTCACTAAGTGCTATTTTATAAATGCTAAGGTCTTTTCGGTTGCCTTGATTATTGCCTATGTCTGCCATGTAAAGATGTGTGTCGTCTTTTGTAATGTCTTCCCAGTCTACTGCTTTCATGTTTTTATAGGTCTTGCTGTAAAGAATAGTTCCCTTTAGGTCTAAAAAGTATAAGGTAGGTAGGTCGCCACTATCGTTGTGTGTGATGAGGTGGCCTTTATAAAATTCTAATCCAGAAGTTTCAGTGAGTGCAGGAACTAGCTCTTTTATGAGCTGTAGTTCTATACCAGCGTCTGTTTTAGGAGCTGTGATCTTTGCTATGGGTGTCTTACACGCCGTAAAGAATAGAAAAAATGGGAGTAGAAGAGCTATTTTTTTCATGGTACAAAATACCCATAACGAACAGTAATAACAATTATGTGTTTTAAAAGCTATAAGTGTCAGGGTCTTTAAAAGTAATTTATTTTATGGTAATCTTAAAAACCCCATGGAAATGCGATAACATTTTAAGCTAGAGGCAAAAAAAAATCCGACTCAGATAACCGAGTCGGATGTTAAATTTTCTGATAATCTTAATTATGCAATAGAAACTCTTTTGAAACCTACGACTACGGCACCTTTAGATGCTACAAATTTTTCAACAGTTTGCTTGTCATCCATAATGTAGTCTTGATCTAGTAATGCTTGCTCTTTATCAAGAGAAGTGTTGTCCGCTACAAAACGTTCGATTTTACCAGGTAAAATTCTATCCCAGATAGCTTCTGGTTTCCCTTCTGCTTTCAAATCAGCTTCATAAGCCGCTTTTGCAGTAGCAAGAGCTTCATCAGTTAACTGAGACTTAGAGATAAAAAGTGGGATATTTAAAAGGCTTTTACCTAAACGTCCACGTTCAATATTATCTTTTTGTATGGCAGCTATACGGGACTCAGTTTCTGATTGAACAAATTCAGCATCAAAATCTTTATAGGAAAGTGTTGTTGCTCCCATAGAAGCTACTTGCATAGAAACAGATTTTGCAACCTCTTCAGCGTGATCACTACCCGTAGAAAGACCAGTTAAGGCGCCGATTTTGTTACCGTGCACATAACCACCTACGAATGGAGCTTCAAAAGCTTCAAAATTACCAATTTCAATTTTCTCGCCAATGACTCCGGTTTGCTCAATCAATTTTTCTTCTACTGTCATGGTGTCGTCAAATTTAGAAGTAAGAACTTCTTCCTTTGAGTTACAGTTTTGAGCTACAGCAGCAATCTTATTTGCTAACGCTACATATGTATCGTTTTTTGAGACAAAGTCAGTTTCACAGTTAAGAGATAAAAGAATACCTCTGGTGTTAGCTTCATTGATGTCTGCAACAACAACTCCCTCAGAAGAATCACGGTCAGCGCGCTTTGCAGCTACTTTCTGACCTTTTTTTCTAAGGATTTCAATTGCTTTATCAAAATCACCTTCAGCTTCAACAAGGGCATTTTTACAGTCCATCATTCCAGCCCCAGTCGTCTTTCTTAGTTTTCCTACTTCAGCAGCAGATATTTTAGCCATTTTAATAAATTTTATACTAGTTATCTAGCGTTATAAGTTTATTCTTCTTCGTCTTTTGCAGGAGTTTCAACTTTGGCATCTTCTGCACTTGCAGTTTTCTTTGCTTTAGCATCGGCTTTAGGTGAAGTTTCTTCGTCAGAAGCTTCGTTTGCTTGATCTTCTGCATTCTTTTCAGACTTGCGATCTTCAAGACCTGCTTTGATAGCATTTGTTACTTCGTTTACAATAATGTCTATAGATTTAGATGCATCATCGTTAGAAGGAATCACGTAATCAATAACACGTGGATTGGAATTGGTGTCCACCATAGCAAAAATAGGAATACCTAATTTCAAAGCCTCTTTTACAGCGATGTGCTCCCTTACGGTATCAACAACAAAAAGAGCCGCTGGCATACGTGTCATTTCAGTAATAGAACCAAGGTTTTTTTCTAATTTTGCACGCATACGGTCTACTTGAAGACGCTCTTTCTTTGAAAGAGTTTCATAACGACCATCTTTCTTCATGCGATCTACAGTAGCCATTTTTTTAACAGCTTTACGTATGGTTACAAAGTTAGTAAGCATTCCACCAGGCCATCTTTCTGTGATGTAAGGCATGTTTGCATCACCAGCATGTTGTGCAACGATATCTTTTGCTTGCTTCTTTGTAGCCACAAAAAGAACTTTACGACCAGAGGCAGCTATCTTACGAAGTGCGTCTGTAGCTTCCTTAAGCTTTGCAGTAGTTTTGTATAAGTTGATAATATGGATCCCGTTACGTTCCATATAGATGTAGGGAGCCATGTTAGGATCCCACTTGCGAGTAAGGTGACCGAAATGGACACCTGCGTCAAGTAAAGACTTGACATCTGAGTTATTTGCCATAATTAAATAGTTTACGTTCTGTCGATAGCAATAATGAAGTGGTCTTAAGCCTTGGCTTAATAGCCTTCACTATTTAGATGCTAAACTGAGCTCTGGAGGCGACCAGGCGTGACAGCAAATTAATATAAATAAAAAAAAGAACAAATCCCGTTTGATAAAAATCAAACGGGAAGGGTAATATTGTTGTATTAACGTTTTGAGAATTGGAATTTCTTTCTGGCTTTCTTCTGACCAAATTTCTTACGTTCCACCATTCTTGGGTCACGAGTCATTAGACCTTCCGGTTTTAATGCTTTGCGATTTTCTTCATCAATCTCTACAAGAGCTCTTGATATGGCAAGACGTATAGCTTCCGCTTGTCCAGTAATTCCTCCACCGTGAACTTTCGCTTTCACATTATATGTGTCCGTTGTGTTTGTAAGAGTGAAAGGTTGTTTTACCTTGTATTGCAACATTCCTGTTGTAAAATAATCGGTAAGATCTTTTTTGTTAACTGTTACTTCACCGGTACCTTCTGAAAGGTACACACGAGCAACGGCAGTTTTTCTTCTACCTATTTTGTGTAATGTTTCCATATTACTTTACCTCGTTAAGATTAATGGTTTTAGGTTGTTGTGCTTCATGTTCGTGCGCAGCACCTGAATACACTTTTAGATTGCGGTATATAGCGCTGCCTAATTTATTCTTAGGTAACATCCCTTTAATAGCACGCTCAACTACACGAGTTGGGTCTTTTGCAAAAAGCTCATCTGCGGTCAAACTGCGCTGTCCACCTGGATAACCAGTGTGTCTAATGTAGGTCTTCTCGCTCCACTTATTGCCGCTTAAGGTTATCTTGTCCGCGTTAATTATGATTACGTTATCTCCACAATCTACATGTGGAGTAAAGTTAGTCTTGTATTTACCTCTCAAAAACTTTGCAGCTATTGAAGACATACGACCTAGTGGCTGCTCAGCAGCATCTATCAGTACCCATTCTTTGTTTACCGTAGCACTATTTGCTGAAATTGTTTTGTAACTTAAAGTATTCACCTTGAAATAGTTTTAATTCTTTGTATGATTTTACTAACTAAAATCGGGCTGCAAATGTAATCTTTTAATTTAGAAAGACAAGCTGCTTCTTTTGATTTTATAATAATTTTTGTAACCTAAATTATTTAGTGCAATAATAGTTCTTTGTTTCGTTTAGGGACTTCTTTTTCTTTCTATAAATAGTTGGACAATCTCCCTTTTGATAAATTAAAATAAATATTTTGACAGTGTATACCTGCAAATAGTTTGCAAATAATTCATAATCAGTGGTTTTATTTTGTTATATTAGCTATCAAAATACTGTCATGAAAAAATTAACCGCATTAGGGATGATCATAGTAATAATGATGACGAGTTGTGATGGAGAGGACGCTAGTAGAAATGCAGCAAGTTCCAATGTTTCTGGAAGTTACGTGTTAACTTCTCTTATAGCAGATGTAGCTGTTGATTTCAATCAGGATGGAGTTACCGATACAGAGCTATTAAACGAGGCAGTTTGTTTTTCTAGTATGAATGTAGATTTTATGACAAACGGTGATTTTACAGCAATCGTCGCTGAGCCGGATTTTGACTCCATGAATGCGTTGTCCTGCCCTACAAGTATGCAAACAGGTACATATATGTTAGATGCGAGTAATTTGCTTACCTTAGTTATTGATGTCAACGGCGGTACGATCACAGAAGATAAACAGGTTGTTCTTTCAGCAACTACTTTCCAATTCACCCTTACAGGTCAGGATTTAGATCAATATATAAGTGGTCGTGTTGGAACACCTGCGGGTTCCATCAATAGTTTACAAGTGGTTTATACTAAAATCTGATTTTTATTTAAAACACTCACAAACTCCAAATGCAAAAAAAAAAGCACTCGTTCCATATTCTTTGGAATTAGTTGCTTTTTTGTACACCAATAGGTAGATTGGATTATTGTTCTATTTTGACACCTTTCCAAAATGCCACATGATTTTCTATTTCTTTTGCGCCATGTTTTGCGTTTGGATAGTACCATGCAGCATCCTTATTCTCGCTTCCATCGACTTCTATGGAGTAATAGTTAGCAACACCTTTCCAAGGGCAATTTGATTGTGTATTGCTTTCTTTAAAGTATTCTTTATGAATACTGTCTGCAGGGAAATAATGATTGTTTTCTATTACTTTGGTGGCATCGCTTTGTGCAATGATTTGATCGTTCCAAGTTGCTTTCATAAAGTTATTTTTTTTTAAATAAGTAATTTTTAAATAGCTTTTCTTGATCTTCAAAAATTTGAGAAATTTGAAGTCCAGATTCTTTAGCTAGCCATTCTACTGTTAAGTCGTCATATTTCTGAGAGATTTCAGTATGAATGGTTTCCCATTTATTGAAATGGACTTTAAGATTCAATTTTTTAATCGTTACCTCACATTCTTCTGTCGCTATGAGGTAGCTTTTTGCGGTTCCATTTTCGGGATCATAAGCTTCCCAGTGCTCAAATTTATGGACTGTAAAGTCAGCATTCATCTCTCGATTTAGTCTATGTAATAAATTGCGATTAAACTCTTGGGTTACTCCAGTAGAGTCTGCATAAGCAGATTGAATTGTATAGGGATCCTTCTTTTGGTCAAAGCCCATAAATAACGTATCCTCAGGTGACATTATTTTTTGAATTTGTTTTAAAAAATCAATGGCTTCTCGATGAGGAAGATTACCGATATTAGATCCCAAAACGATTATGACTTTTGGTCGCTTATTAAATCTACTGAGCGCTTCAAGGACTTTAAAATAAGTTCCTTGCGCACCATGTACTTCCATTTTTGGATAGATGTTTTTAATTGACGTTGATAGATTATCGATGGCATGCTGGCTTATATCTATAGGGATATAGGTAAAATTTGTAGCGTGAACATGAAACTCTTCTAAAAGTACTTTAGTCTTCTTTCCGTCTCCTGCCCCTAATTCTATAAGATCAAAACCTTTTGTAGTTTCAAATAATGCCCTTAATTCACTTTTATATTGATGTATAATATTATACTCAGCATTAGTGAGGTAATATTCTGGTAATGCCATGATTTGCTGGAACAGCTCATCACCGCGATCGTCATAAATATATTTAGAGCTTAAAAACTTAGGAAATGCGCTCAGTCCTTTTTCTACATGTTGTTCAAATTCCAGTTGGAAGGATTCTTTTTTTGTCATAATGATTTGGCAAGACGCAAGCTTGTAAATTGCCATCTAAGTGGCGCGTGAAAAAAGTTTCTATAAGTAGGTCTAGCGTGGTTTGCTGCTGTAGCAAAAGAGCTGCCACGCAGTATTTTCTGGTTGACCATAAATTTACCATTGTATTCTCCTAAAGCACCTTCTGGTTTCTGATAGTTAGGATAGGGAAGATAGGCACTTTCGGTCCATTCCCATCGATTGCCGTGGGGGAATGTTGACTGGGCCACTTCCCATTCAAACTCCGTTGGTAATCGCATGCCTTTCCATTGTGCAAAGGCAAAAGCTTCGTAATAAGAAATATGGGTAACGGCAGCCGCAGGGTCAACTTCTTTGGAACCACCTAATAAATATTGAGTCCAAGTTCTGTTTTCATAATGCCAATACATAGGTGCGTTAATGGAGTTCTTTTTTACCCAATCCCACCCTTCTGTATGCCATAACATTGCGTTAGAATAACCCTTGTCATTCATGAACTCCATCCACTCACCGTTAGTGACAAGGGAATCGCAAATGGCATAGGATTCTAAAAAAACACGATGTCTAGGCTGTTCATTATCATAACAAAATCCTTCTATGTCATGACCTATATGGTAGATGCCTTCCTCTATTTCTATATAACTGGTAGGATTATTTTCAATAATTTCTTCGTTGGCAACAGCACCATATTCTGGTTGCAACGGATTGTTTCCTAATATGTATTTTATATCGGTAAGTAGTAATTCTTGGTGTTGTTTCTCATGGTGGATTCCTATTTCTAGTACGGGAATAACTGCTGCAGTTAAATGGTTTTCAATCAATTGCTTCATATGAAAGCTTACATAAGCTCTATATTTAAATACTTCCTCGACGCTAGGTCTGGAAAGATTGCCGCGATCTGTGCGTACGACGCGTTTTCCTATGCTTTCATAATAACTATTAAACACATAAGCATAATTCTTATGATATCTTTTATAACCAGGAAGGTGAGGATCGAGCAAAAATTCTTCAAAAAACCAGGTCGTATGACCTAGATGCCATTTGGGTGGCGATATGTCCACACTTGGCTGTACGACATAATCCTCTGTTTGTAGAGGTTTACAAATTTGCTCAGAGGCAGCACGCGTTTGAGTGAAAAGTTCTAGAAATTGAATGGTAGACATCATCTTCTCAAAAATAGGAGTTTTTTATCTGTTAGGCTTTCGCGAAAGCGTTAATCTCCTATTAAAATACAAAACCCCTGCTTTTCTCCTTTTTTAAAATAAAAATAAAGACCAGTATTCCTAAGGTATAGGTGAGAG
Source organism: Nonlabens sp. (assembly GCF_047636915.1). Lineage (GTDB taxonomy): Bacteria > Bacteroidota > Bacteroidia > Flavobacteriales > Flavobacteriaceae > Nonlabens. The sequence continues at coordinate 10,451 of NZ_JBLIGN010000013.1, forward strand.
CGCGGCGGTAATAAGGTCTTAAAAACTTAAGTCCTCCTATTATTTATACATTCAATGGATGTAGCTTGTATGGAATTGTCAACATGGAGAAAAGGTAAAGGAAGACTAGAAGAACCCAAAACCTATGTGTTTTGAGAATAAATGACAGCGATGAACTGTACGTACAGACCTAATTGACAAGTTGTTGTAATAAAGAAGATTTTTGGATAATTAATTGGTGCATACCCAGACAGAAGCTTTGTGGTAGAGTTGGTCATGACAAAGTCTTCTATGGAGGCCATTGAATCTGATCTCTAAAATAAAAGAGGTAATGCATCGCTGTGTTCCATACTAACTAGTGCCGTTTTATGATATATGTTGTCAGAATCAAAATGGCTGTTTTTTGTGAAGCAAGGAGTTTTATAGAATGGAGAGCACGATTTTCAGGTTTTAAAGAACTAACTATCTAAATAATTAAAACGGGAAACCCGTAATAAACTGATTTTCATTTTTGTGTTGTCTTCTGTTTAAGAAGGAGCCGTTGGGAAGGCGCTGAGGGATTTAAATAAGCGAATGGCTAAATAGGTTTGTAACTCCATGTGCCATTATTGTTGATGGGATTTCCAGGCTCGTCTCCAGCCTTTCCGCTCTCTTTTCTTCATTTTCACTTGCGATGCAATCTTGTCCTTTGATCCTTTTTGTACGCTCTTTTCACTTTACGGTACTATCTGTCTAGAGAGATGTATCTTTAATTTAGGCCTTTTGCCTTTTCTATATTGGATTCATTTTGCCAGCAGGAGTAGCATCTTTAAAAAAAAGTTTGCCTATAAATAAAGAGCTTTATGTCTGTAGGAAGTGGTGTCCACCTTAGGATAATTTCTGTACATCCCTTTTTGAGCCTTGGACAGCGCAGAAATTAAAAGAATGCTTTAAAAAGAAGTGTCAGGAGATCTAGTTACACAGCTACAATTCCTTTAATCGCAGGATGAGGATGGTAGTTTTCTAATGTAAAATCTTCGTATTTAAAATCAAAGATGTTTTTGATTTCTAGGTTGAGTTTCATCTGAGGAAGTTCTCTAGGTTCTCTTGTTAACTGTAAGTCTACTTGTTCTCTTAGGTTGTTGTAGATATGAACGTCTCCAAAACTATGGATAAAATCTCCATATTCTAGATTACAAACTTGTGCGACCATCATGGTAAGTAAGGCATAACTGGCAATATTAAATGGAACGCCTAGAAAAACATCGGCACTGCGCTGGTATAATTGACAGCTCAACTTGTTGTTGGCGACATAAAATTGAAAAAAGGCATGGCAGGGTGGTAAGGCAGCTTTGCCATTTGCTACGTTTTCTGTAAAACTTTTATTCGTGTCTGGCATGACGCTTGGATTCCATGCGCTTACCATCATGCGGCGGCTGTTAGGATTTGTTTTTAAGGTATGGATAACCTCTTTGATTTGGTCTATTCCTTCATTGTTCCAGTTGCGCCATTGGTATCCATAAACCGGCCCTAAATTGCCGTTTTCATCGGCCCATTCGTTCCATATTTTCACATCGTGATCCTTGAGGTATTGAATATTTGTATCGCCTGAAAGAAGCCACAACAATTCGTGAATAATAGACTTAAGGTGCACTTTTTTAGTAGTTACTAAAGGGAATCCTTTTTCAAGATCAAAACGCATTTGATGCCCAAAAAGGCTGCGTGTTCCAGTTCCTGTGCGGTCCCCTTTATCAACGCCCTTATCTAAAATATCTTGAAGTAAGTCTTGGTATTGTTTCATAATGAAATGTATGGTAAGTGTTTTTTTCTTTGGTATCTCGATAGCGCTCCGAGCTAGGATACCCACAAAATTACAGTTATAAATTACTATAAATCAATTTTTAAAGATAAATAAACCGATAATTAGGCAGCTATTTCTATTCACTGGCGCTAAGTAAATTGGAATCAAGGGTAAAGGATTTTGCCCATAAAACGGCACTTTCTAAGGTGTTGAAGTATCCAAAAGAGCCACCGTAAAGAGATTGCTCGGTGGCAGCCCGTGTTTTTTGTTCTTGGGTAGTGCCTACTATTGCAATTCCAATCATTGCCGCTGGATTTACTAATTTATAAACTTTAGGATCCACCTCGTTACCGAATTCACGATTAGAGATAAAAACAATCTTGCCGTTCCCAAAATGCTTGTCGATATCAGCAAGCATTTGAATTGCTATTTCCTTAGTTACGGTTACGTCAGGATTTAAAATTCCTATCACGTAATTTTCATGACAGTACATAGTACCGAAAGGATATTCAAATTTTTGAAGATGATCCGTAAAATCCAAGAGGTTTGTTTTAAATTAATTTGGCAATCAAAAATAAGAAATTAGTTTAACAAAAAATTAAGGTAAATGGATTATTTAATAGAAATTAGCCAAAAAGCATTCCAGCAATTGTCGCTGTCAGCAACGCGGCACAAGTACCTCCTATCAATGCTTTTATTCCAAAAGCAGCTAGAGTTTTGCGTTGTCCAGGAGCAAGCACCCCTATTCCACCTATTTGGATTCCTATGGATGCAAAGTTTGCAAATCCACAAAGTGCGTAAGTAGCTATTACTATAGAACGATAGTTGACTATAGTTCCTGCGGCTTTTAATTTACTTAAAGATGCATAGGCAAAGAATTCGTTAAGGATAGTCTTTTCTCCTAGTAGCTGTCCTACAGCCACGATATCGTCAGAAGGAACTCCTATGACCCATGCAACTGGTGCAAATAGATTCCCTAATATGTATTGCATAGAGAATTTTTCATAACGTCCTTGAGTGGTTTCCACTATAAGGTCATTAAGACCTGTTGTGTCTCCTATAAGATCACCTAAGAACCAATTTACCACTGCAATAATAGCGGTAAAAACCAATAACATCGCACCTACATTAACGGCTAGTTTTAGACCGTCAGTAGTTCCACGGGATATGGCATCTAATACGTTGGAGCCTATTTTTTCTTTAGAAATATCTAGTTTACGATCTATCGTTTCAGGATTAGTTTCTGGATAGAGCATTTTTGCCATAACAATAGCTGCTGGAGCGCTCATGATGGAAGCTGTGATCAGGTGTTGAGCAAAAATCGCTTTGGTCTCTGGATCTGTACCTCCTAAAAATTCGATAAAAGCGGCAAGAACGCCACCAGCTATGGTAGCCATACCTCCTACCATAAGGCAAAGCATCTCCGACTTGGTCATTTTTTCTAGGTAAGGTTTAACGACAAGAGGCGCTTCTGTCTGACCTATAAAAATGTTAGCTGCTGCTGCAAGTGATTCGGCTCCACTTAATCTCATGGTTTTACTCATGACCCATGCAAACACAAATACTATCTTTTGTAAAATACCTAGATAATAAAGTAAGGAGGTAAATGCGCTAAAAAATATGATGGTAGGCAGTACCTTAAAAGCAAAGATATAACCCATGCTTTGCGAGGGGTCCACTAATCCTCCAAATACAAATTGAGCCCCTTGTTCAGAGACGGCAAGAAATTCTACTACAAGGTCTGCAATCCATTTGAAGACCATTGCTACCTCATCCACTAGAATGAATAGAGTGGCAAAGGTGATTTGTAAGCTCACTCCTATAACTACAAGTCGCCAATCTATTTTTTTTCTATTGGCACTGAAAGCAAAACCAATCCCTAAAATGAAAACAATGCCTATAATACCTCTGTACATACTTTCGAAAGTGACTTGAGGTTGATTCACATTAGAGAGAGCGATATTTGAAGTCTCTGATGCTTCTTGAGAAAAACCAAATAAACTTCCACCTAATAGGAATAAAGCAGCAATTAAATATTTTTGGGTGGATGACGGGATCATAAAAATAATTTTATCGCTTGGAGATCTCATCTCTTATCTGGACTGCTAATTCATAGTTTTCGTTAGAAACGGCTTCACTTAGCATTTTATTCAGTTCTGGCAAAGTAAATCTACTGTAATCATTTGCTTCTTTAGTGGCAGAACTTATGAGCTCATCGATCATTTTTTCACTCCCCAATTCTTTTATATCCAGTTCCTTGTCTGGTTTTATATGTTGTTGAATTCCTGCTTCTTCAAGTATGTTTTCATAAGTAAAAACAGGAGCATTGAATCGTACGGCAAGTGCTATAGCATCACTGGTACGGGCATCGATAATTTCTTCAATCTTATCTCTTTCACAAATAAGGCTGCTATAAAAAACTCCGTCTACTAATTTGTGAATAATCACTTGTTTAACAACGATAGAAAATCGCTGTGCAAAGCTTTTGAATAAATCGTGAGTAAGAGGTCGCGGTGGGCTCAGCTCTTTTTCTAAAGCTATAGCGATACTTTGCGCTTCAAATGCACCTATGACTATAGGTAATTGCCTCGATCCGTCTACTTCCTTAAGGACTAATGCGTAAGCACCGTTTTGTGTCTGGCTGTAGGAGATACCTCGTATGTTAAGTCGTTTTAGACTCATTTTTTTTATGTGCTAGGTATGGAATTTGTTTTTGCTTTTTCTAGGTGTTTTAAAAATCGGACTTTTAATTTTAAATCTTGGATCATTTTCTCCATACTGGTAATGCGGAGTTTAAAATACGGGTATTTAATTTTTTAAAAGCTCTGATTTACGCTTTGACATAAATTGAATAAGCGATGCCATAAAAAAGGCTGTGCAAAAATGAGGTTTTTCTCCTATTGCACAGCCTTAAATTTAATAAATTCTTGATTAACTGTAAAGAATTTTAAGCGTTTGCCGCTTTAAAAGCTTTTAATTTTTCAATTAAAGCAGGAACTACTTCAAATGCGTCGCCTACAACTCCATAGTCTGCGGCCTTAAAGAAAGGAGCTTCTGGGTCTGTATTGATGACTACCTTTATTCTTGAAGAGTTGATTCCTGCAAGATGCTGGATGGCTCCAGAAATACCTATAGCGATGTATAAGTTAGAAGCAACTGGCTTGCCAGTTTGTCCTACATGTTCTCCGTGAGGCCTCCACCCTAGATCACTTACTGGTTTGGAACAAGCTGTTGCAGCGCCTAAAACGTCTGCAAGCTCTTCAATCATTGCCCAGTTTTCTGGACCTTTCATTCCACGTCCTGCGCTTACCACAACTTCTGCATCTGCAATAGTTACCTTATCGGTAGCTTTGTCTACAGATTGAACAGCAACGGTAAAGTCTGCATCATTCAACGATGGGGCAAATGATTGAACAGCGCAATCGGTGGCATTTTCTTTAAGACCATAAGCGTTTTTGGAAAGGCCTATTAATTTTACGTCTGTGCTAATTTCAGTATGAGAAAAAGCTTTGTTGGTAAAAACAGTTCTTTTTACGGTAAATGGAGACGCGCTAGAAGGAAGTTCTGTCACATTAGAAACATAACCAGCTTCTAAATGTACACTTACAAGTGATCCTAAATATTTAGAATCTGCACTGGAACTTATGATCACCACTTTTGCATCCTCAGCTTTTGCAGCTTGTGCGATAGCATTTGCATAGGCAGCAGCATTAAATTTATCTAATTTAGCATCACTTACATTGTGTAATCTGGTCACACCATAAGTTCCTAATTCCCCAGCGTCATTTGCATTAAAAGATATAGCGGCAACATCTGTTCCCATCATATCTGCAACTCCTTTTGCATAACTAGATACTTCATAAGCAGTTTTTTTAAAACTACCGTTTTCTGATTCGGTGTATACGAGTACGGACATATATTTTAATTTTTATTGTAGCATCCTAACAAAAGAACGTTTACTTGATTTTTTGTGGTCTCGCTTTCGCGAAAGCGGATCACTTATAATTATTATCGATAGTATCAAAGAACCTTACATTCTTATTATCAATCGATTAAATTGCTTTTGCCTCGTTGTGTAGCAAGTCTATCAATTTATCGAGATCACCAGCGTCTACTAAGGTCACTTGACCTTTAGGTACTGGTTTTATAAAAGAAACACTAGTTGTTTCTGTGAGGGTATCTGTCGCAGGAATTACAGTTAATGGTTTTTTACGGGCCATCATAATTCCTCTCATGTTAGGGATCCTTAAGTCGCTTTCTTCTACAAGTCCTTTCTGTCCGCCGATAACTAAAGGCAAGGTGGTTGTAGAAGTTTCTTTTCCACCATCGATCTCACGAATAGCTGTTGCCACAGAGCCTTCTACCTCAAGAGAAATACAAGTGTTTATAAAACTAGCTCCAGTCATAGCAGCTACCATTCCTGGTACCATACCGCCATTATAATCTATAGATTCACGGCCTGCAATGATCAGATCATAGCCGCCATCTTTAACAACGGCGCTTAGTTGTTTGGCCACCTGATAACCGTCAGTTGCTGGAGTATCTACTCGTATAGCAGCATCTGCACCTATGGCAAGTGCTTTTCTTAATGTTGGCTCTACCTCAGCTCCACCTACAGTAACTACATCTACACTAGCTCCTTGTTTTTCTTTGAACCACATGGCGCGAGTTAACCCAAATTCATCGTTTGGGTTGATCACAAATTGCACACCATTGGTGTCGAATTGTGTATCGTTATCTGTAAAATTGATTTTTGAAGTGGTATCTGGCACGTGGCTGATACATACTAATATTTTCATATTTTATAGTCTTTTAAATCCTATTCAATCGATTGCGAAAATACAAAAAAAACAGATAATAAACTATGCATGCATAATAAAATTTTGTTTAATATGTAAATCTTTGTTGATTTTCAATATTTTTTAAATGGTGTACAAGTCTTGTTCTATATAGCTTTAGGTGAAGTTAGTTGAATCTGGAATGAGAATAGTAAGTAAATGAGATATTTTTTAATCTAAAATTATGGCATGCTAAGATTATGTAAGTTATTTTTGTTTTTTTAAATTTGATTACATCCACATCAGACCTAATATGAAGACAATACAATTCCGCGAGGCAATTTGCGAAGCGATGAGTGAAGAAATGAGACGCGACGAAACCATTTACTTGATGGGTGAAGAAGTGGCAGAATATAATGGAGCTTATAAAGCTTCGAAAGGAATGCTAGAAGAGTTTGGTGAAAAAAGAGTTATTGATACACCTATTTCTGAACTGGGTTTTGCAGGAATAGCCATAGGATCTACCATGACGGGTAACCGTCCTATTGTGGAGTACATGACCTTTAATTTCTCCCTAGTGGGAATAGATCAGATCATCAACAATGCCGCAAAAATACGCCAGATGTCTGGTGGGCAATTTAATTGCCCTATCGTTTTCCGTGGTCCTACGGCAAGCGCAGGACAGCTGGGAGCAACGCACTCACAGGCATTTGAAAACTGGTTTGCAAACACTCCAGGACTTAAGGTAATCGTGCCGTCAAATCCTTATGATGCAAAAGGGCTTCTAAAAGCAGCTATACGTGATGACGATCCAGTAATTTTTATGGAGTCTGAGCAAATGTATGGCGATAAAGGAGAAGTGCCAGAAGGAGAGTATGTGCTGCCTATAGGGGTCGCAGACATTAAAAGAGAAGGTACTGATGTGACTATTGTTTCTTTTGGAAAAATCATCAAGGAAACCTACAAAGCTGCAGACGAATTAGAAAAAGAGGGTATCTCTTGTGAAATTATCGATTTAAGAACCGTGCGACCTTATGATAAAGAAGCGATCTTGAAGTCTGTTAAGAAAACCAATAGATTAGTCATAGTTGAAGAAGCATGGCCTTTTGGTAACGTATCTACAGAGATTTCTCAAATGGTACAAGCAGAGGCATTTGACTATTTAGATGCTCCTATTTATAGGATCAATACACAGGACACTCCTGCACCCTATTCTCCCGCATTATTTGCAGAATGGTTGCCCAACTATACAGATGTAATAGTAGGAGTAAAGAAAGTAATGTATAAAAAGTAACTTGGTTATCCCTATGAATCTAAACCCATTTCGCATGAAATGGGTTTTTTAGTTTTAAAAGGTTAAGGATAATTTTACAATTTAAACACCTCGCCTTAAAATTAGTAGCTTTACTTTTGATTTTAACCTGCCTATGAAAAATGTTGTAACGAATTACGCTGTCGTCTTGAGCTGTTTCACAAGGAACCTCCACAGAGCAAAAACATGGAAAGCGATACCAAAACAAGTTCTTTGTATAGGCATGTTATTTTTTACTTTAGCAAGTATGGCTCAGACTAAAGTAGGTGGCGTGATCTATGATGATTTTGGAGATACGGTACCTTTTGCTAATGTGATTTTTCCAAATTCTAGTGAAGGAACGATATCTAATGAGAATGGCAGATTCTATCTACAGTCCAGTACCACTTTCGCTAAAGTTGAATTTTCTTTTGTAGGTTATAAAACCCAGCTAGTGGCCTTAGACAATAAGGTGAACCTGGACTTAAAAATCACTTTACAAACGGATACGGCAGAGTTAGACGCTGTAGTCGTTTATGCAGGGAAAACATCTAAAAAGAACAATCCAGCCATTGATATTCTGCGTAAAGTTTGGGAAAATAGACGTAAAAATGGCCTTGCCCTTTTCAAGCAGTATCAATATGATAAGTATGAGAAGCTTGAATTTGACATGAATACTATTGATAGCTCGATGGTAAAATCAAAGTTGTTCAAAGGAATGGAATTTGTTTTTGACTATGCAGATACCAGTAGGGTTACCGGAAAGACCTATTTGCCTATTTTTATCAATGAAGCGCTTTCTACCGTTTATGGAGATAATGAAATCAGCAAAGAAATAGATGACGTAAAAGCAAACAAAAACTCTGGATTCTCTAACAATCAGACGCTTATTGCTTTTGTAAAGGATCTTTATAACGACATTGATGTATACGAGCGCTATTTAAAATTCTTTGATAAGAGTTTTACCAGTCCAGTGGGTAAAAGTGGTATCGATACGTACAATTATGTATTGAGAGATACCGCCATAGTAGATGGAGTAGAGGCTTATAACATTGTGTACTATCCGCGTCGTAAGAATGAGCTTACCTTTAAAGGAGATTTCTGGGTGGCTACGGAGTCTTATGCGATCAAAGAGATCAACATGCAAGCGACTAAAAGCGCCAATATTAACTGGGTAAAGGAGATCTACATTGAGCAGGAGTACGATGTCTTAAACGATAGCTTGTTTTTAATTACAAGAGATTACTTTTTGAGTGATTTTGCTTTGAATAAAAAAGAAAAGTCAAAAGGCATTTACGGCAAACGCACCACCTTGTTTAATGACTATAAATTTGACATAGAAAAAGATCCGGATTTTTATAGACGTAGAGTGAATGATTATAATCCAGAAATTTATGACAGAGATGAAGCCTACTGGGATGAAAACCGGTTAGAAAAACTCAATAAAGATGAGAAGCTGATCTACACCATGCTGGACACGCTTAAAAAAAATAAGAAATTCAAACGTCTCTATAATGTAGGAACCGTACTGGCTTCTGGTTATTACGAGTTTGATGGTTTTGATTTTGGTCCTATATTTTCCACATTTGGATTTAATGATGTAGAAGGTATGCGTTTACGCGCCGGTGGAAGAACCTATTTTGATGCAAATGATCCCTGGAGAATAGAAGGATATGGAGCTTACGGTTTTAGAGATCAACAATTCAAATACGGTATAGGAGGTAAATACTTATTAGATAAAAAAAGCAGGTTGATAGTAAGTGCAGGTTATCGGGACGATGTAGAACAGCTTGCCGCCAGTCTAACCAGAACAAATGATGTTTTAGGGCGCAGTCTTGCATCTAGCGCTTTAGTAAGTGCAGGAAATAATGGCAGGCTTTCTAAAATCAAACTAGGAGTAGCAGCAGTAAGTTTTGAACCTTTGTACAATCTAGAATTTAGATTAGGAGCTAGTTACAGAAAGATTGAAACAGCAAATCCAGGCTTCTTTAGTCTGGATTATTTTGATGCAGATGCTCCTAGCGGCATAGAGTCAGAGACCAATCAAGCTGAGGTAGATTTTTCTATTACCTATAAACCCGGGCGCAAGACCACTAATTATGGTGTGGATCGCACGATCATTAATGAGGGTGATTATCCCATTCTTTTCCTCAATTATGCCAGAGGTTTTAAAGACTTATTGAGCAGTAACTTTGATTATGACAAAGCGCAGTTTTATTACAGCCACCCATTTCAAATAGGTGTTTTTGGGAAATTAACAGCAAGAATCGAGGCAGGAAAAACCTTTGGGGAAGTACCACTGGCATTATTAGACGTGATTCCCGGAAACCAGACGTATTTTAATATTCCGGGTTCTTTTAATACCATGGATTTCTACGAGTTTGTAACAGACGAATATCTGATGGTGAATTTAGATCATAATTTTAATGGCCGTCTTTTTTCTCGGATTCCAGGATTGAGAGATTTGAATCTTCGGGAATTGGTAGGTATAAAAGCAGCCTACGGTCGCATAAGTGATGAGAATAGAGCCTTGAACGCCAGTGGTCTTCAGTACCGTGCACCAGAAGACATCTTTTGGGAATACAGTGTAGGAGTTGGTAATATATTTAAGGTATTGCGATTAGACGTGAACTTTAGAGGGGGCTACAATTACTTGCCAGATGCCAGACAGATTGCGGTCACCGGAAGTTTTGGTTTTTATTTTTAGAAAGGTATTCAAACACCATCTTTAGATTGATAGTTCATACCGCTGTATAGCAATATCGCTTGGAAATTATATTGAAAACTTTTTTGATTGATCTTTTACCTTTTCGTAAACCCTATTGTCCTTACTTCGATAAGCTCAGGACAGGGCAGACATTGGTGCATTTCTCTCGTTGCACTCGGCTGATGCAAGAAGGGGAAAATAGCTTTGACTCGCGTTGCTCTTCCTTTTATTGTCCTTTGTCCTTACTTTGACAAGCTCAGCACAGGGCGGACAGTATGCATTGATCTCCATGCAATCGTCGGATGCAAGAAGGGAGACCTCAATTACGAGCTATGTCGATTAGAGAATAGAATCTCATTAAGACCGTCTTTTCTCCAGCTAAAATAAGAGTTGGGTGTTTGAAGTGTGATTTTAATAAGGTGTACTTCTTTATAGCTGTTTTTTAGTTTTAGAGAACTATTTTATTTAAAAAAAGTCCCCTCTATCTTATGATAAATGGGACTCTAATGATATTAAGTAAACTAAAGAATGTTACTCGTTTAAGTTAAGGGCATTGATATTTCTACCTATTTGATACCCTTGCTCGAGACCCAACTCTATGGCTTCTTTAAAATGTATGCCTCCATAAAGTCTGGATAGCGCAGCTTCTTCAGCCATATTGTAAAAATCACTGTAATTTCTAGGTGTGCCATCTATATCTGTTCTATCCTCATGCGTGTGATCAGTAAAGAAATAGTTAGCGCCAAATAGCTCTGTTGAAATTTCAGCAAGAGCACCAGATTGTACGCTATGACCAGAAGTGTATTCTGGAAATGGTGGGGTCGGAAGTATGGTATTCCAGTTTGGATCTACTTGTTCCGTTATATAAGTAATCGGTCTAGGGTAATTGGTGTCGTATTTAGTTTTCCAGCAGGAGATAAACGCATCAGAAATTCCTATACCTAGTTTGGCAAAGGCTTCAGCTCCAAAGCCTAAATTAGTATTATTTTCTATGAGCAACTGGTTCAGTACTGAGATGGAGTGGCCTGGAGGAGTTGCAGTGGTTACTGGGTCGTCCGACCAGTATTCAGCTATTTTAATTTGTTCAGGAGTAATATTATTTACAACATTATACACTTCCATCGCTCTTTGATGAAAAATTGAATTTACATCTGTAGAATAAGCAGGAGGAGCTATAGGTTGCGTATTGTTAATGTTTTGAGCGAGAAATGGACGATTTGCCCCCCAGTATGGCTGTAATGCAGGTAAGAAATCTGGTGCGGTAGGTTTCCAGAATGAGGCTCCCATAGGTAGATTGTAATCGCTCGAGAAGTTGTTATACTGTCCATTATGCCCACCGTCATTTAATGAGTAAAGAATCATTTGCTCAACAGTTTCCATAGCTAGGTTGATGGATCTAACATAAACATCATCAGAAACAGCGGCTCTTGCAAGATTTCTATACTGATTTTCTAAATTGAGAATGGCGGTATAACGTTCAGAAGAAGTATTGGAATAAAAATACTTTGTCATATTTGCCAGTGCAGTGCTTGCTACAAGTGGCCAGTAATATTCTTGAGTTTCATTGTAGGTTACTGAGATATTCAGTTCTACAAGTTTACCAGATAAGGAGGACTTGCCTGGAATACCGTGATGCACCGCTTCATAAAGAGTAATGCCAGTGTATCCAAATGCTCTGGCGGCTACAGGAGGAGTATAACCAGCTGTTTCAGTAGTCAGTGTTTTAATAAGTCCATACCAGTCTGACACGACTGTAGAATCATAGTCCGTTGCATTTGTGGTAGAGATTGTTATATCATCATCACCAGAACAGGAATTGAAAATTAATGTGGTTAATAAGAGGGTCGTTAAAATTCTTTCCCCTTTTCTCACAAGTGTTTTCATATTCTTAAGTGTAAAATTTATGTTAAAAATATAGAATATAATCATATTTCTGTCATTTTTAATTTTTTTATAGCTGTCAAGTAAATATTTTTTGAGAAGCAATTGGAGTTCTTTGGAGAGGTTTTGATATTCTCGCTTTCGCAAAAGCGGAATCACATCCATTTTTAACCAGACTTATAATTGTTTAAATCGCAGTTTATTGTTATCATATTCGTATGATTCATACTGCCGCCAGTGAATATTTATTCGATTCGAAATATAGCGATCGTTTTCTTAACATTATTTTATTACTTTAGCGAGATTTTAAAACCAAATACCAACTATTCTATGGAAATGTATATGATTTATTTGCCAATTGTTTTGGCAGCTTTGGGGCTTGTTTATATGCTCATTAAGAAATCCTGGGTGATGAAACAGGATGCCGGAGACGGTAAAATGAAAGAAATCTCAGATCATATTTATGAAGGGGCACTCGCTTTCCTAAAAGCAGAGTACAAACTACTCGCCATTTTTGTGTTAGTGGTAAGTGTTCTGTTATTTATAGTATCTCTTTTTGTTCCTTCTACCCACTGGATGATTGTTATCGCATTTATTTGTGGTGCCGTGTTCTCAGCTTACGCAGGAAATATAGGAATGAAAATAGCCACGAAAACAAACGTGAGAACCACACAAGCAGCTCGTACAAGTTTGCCTAAAGCCTTAGACGTTTCTTTCGGTGGAGGCATGGTAATGGGACTAGGCGTTGCTGGTCTTGCCGTTTTAGGTTTAACAGGATTCTTTTTATTGTTCTATCATTTCTTTATGGGTGGAGAATGGACTGATAATGATGCCATGACCGTGGTGCTTGAAACACTTGCCGGATTCTCTCTTGGAGCAGAGTCTATTGCACTTTTTGCTCGTGTAGGTGGCGGTATTTATACCAAAGCAGCCGATGTAGGTGCTGATCTTGTAGGTAAAGTAGAAGCAGGAATCCCAGAAGATGACCCACGTAATCCAGCAACTATTGCAGATAATGTAGGGGATAATGTAGGCGATGTTGCAGGAATGGGAGCAGATTTATTTGGTTCTTATGTAGCGACAATTCTCGCAGCTATGGTTCTTGGAAATTACGTAATAAAAGACATGGGTGGCAATATCGTTAACGAAGGCTTTGGCGGTATAGGTCCTATTCTTTTACCTATGTCCATCGCTGGTGTAGGTATTATTATTTCTATGATAGGAATGATGTTGGTGCGATTAAAAAACAAGGAGGCAAAAGAAGCCCAAGTAATGGGTGCTTTAAATATTGGTAACTGGACGGCCATAGTTTTAGTGGCAGTGGCTTGCTACGGACTTTGTATGTGGATGCTTCCAGAAACCATGGAGATGAAGTTTTTTGGAGAAAATCTAGATGCAAATGGCGATGAAATACCCATGCTGGTTTCTAGAATGAATGTATTTTATGCCACTTTAGTGGGACTCGTAGTAGGAGCAGTGATATCATCTGTGACAGAATATTATACGGGACTAGGTAAAAAGCCTACTCTTAAAATTGTACAACAATCTTCTACTGGGGCAGGAACAAATATTATTGCTGGTCTTGCAACGGGAATGATTTCAACTTTTCCATCCGTTTTACTCTTTGCTGCTGCCATCTGGTCGTCTTATGCTTTTGCTGGTTTCTATGGTGTAGCTCTTGCAGCAAGTGCCATGATGGCCACTACAGCAATGCAGCTAGCTATTGATGCATTCGGTCCTATAGCAGATAATGCTGGTGGTATTGCCGAGATGAGTGAACAAGAACCTATCGTGCGAGAACGCACTGATATTTTAGACGCTGTGGGGAATACAACGGCAGCTACCGGTAAAGGATTTGCAATTGCTTCGGCAGCATTGACTTCGCTTGCTTTATTTGCAGCTTATGTAACCTTTACAGGTATAGAAGGGATTAATATTTTTAAAGCACCAGTTCTTGCGATGTTATTTGTAGGAGGAATGGTGCCTGTAGTATTTAGTGCACTTGCCATGAATGCAGTAGGAAAAGCAGCCATGGAAATGGTGGAAGAAGTACGACGTCAGTTTAGAGAAATCCCCGGAATTATGGAAGGAACTGGTAAGCCTGAATACGATAAGTGTGTGGCAATTTCTACAAAGGCTTCTTTGAAGGAAATGATGTTGCCAGGTTTATTGACTATTGGTTTTCCATTGGTCATTGCTTTTGTACCTATGATTTTTGGTATGGACAACCTTGCCATTGCAGAGATGCTGGGTGGTTATATGGCCGGAGTTACCGTAAGTGGTGTGCTTTGGGCAATCTTTCAAAACAACGCTGGTGGCGCTTGGGATAACGCAAAAAAATCTTTTGAAGCTGGTGTAGAAATCAATGGAGAAATGACCTATAAAGGCTCTGATGCTCATAAAGCAGCAGTGACTGGAGATACAGTCGGTGATCCATTTAAAGATACTTCTGGTCCATCTATGAATATATTGATTAAATTAACTTGTTTAATTGGTCTTGTTATAGCTCCTATTTTAGGAGGTCATGGGGAAGAAGGACTAGCGGCATTATCAACACCTATTCCCGTAGTTCAAATAGTAGCACTCAATAACGATCAATTGAGCAACATAAAAGATATAGCTATTCAAAAATCGGTAGATGAAGCAACTGGTATGGTAACAGCAAAGGTAACCATCAAGAGCAAAGTGAATGGCGCCACAGTAACCAAGACTCATAACTTAAGCGGCACAAAAGCTGAGGTAGATGCAAAGATTGCTAAGATGGACGCTGAAGGTAGTAACTTTAAATAAAGCCCGCATTTCTTAACCTATAAATCCCATTGCGATCTTGTCGCAGTGGGATTTTTTATTGCTAATTTTGATCAGTTCGAATATCTTTATAAATGCTTTTCTCTAAACTTAAATCACATCGTAAAAGAGGCTTCTTTTGCTTATTTCTTATACGCTTAGGGTTATTCAATATCTATAATGGTTTGCGATAGGAAGAAGGAATGAATAGTGGTGATTCACCAATAGTGTTTGCAGTTATAGGGAGCTAGTTATATTTATGCTAAGCATAGCGTCAGAGAATAGCAGCTTATTTGTTAGAGTTCAACCATCTTAAAACACCCCATTTTTATTTTCCCTCCTTTCACCCGACTAGAGCATCCAGAGGAGTGCATAAGGCCGCATGGCAATGCTTGGTTAAGGGCTTATAAATTTAGATGTATCAAAATAAAAACATAGAAAACCCCTTTGAAACTTCTATTCAAAGGGGTTTAAAATAGTTGAATACTTAATATTAAAGAGAAAAAGCCTTTTTCACTTCATCCACATAGTCCAATTTCTCCCAAGTAAATAATTCCACTTCTCTTTCTACTCTTCCATTATAAGGAGATTCAAAAACAAGCTTTTCTATACGCGGTGTTCTACCCATATGGCCATAAGCAGCTGTTTCAGAATAGATAGGATTCCTCAACTTCAATCGAGTCTCTATGGCTGCTGGTCGCATGTCAAATAGTTGAGCGACTTTCAAAGAGATTTCTCCGTCGGTAAGATTTACAGTAGATGTTCCATAAGTGCTCACATTTATAGAGGTAGGTTCTACAACTCCTATCGCGTAAGAAACTTGTACGAGGACTTCAGTTGCCAGTCCTGCAGCTACGAGGTTTTTAGCAACGTGACGCGCCGCATAAGCAGCACTTCTATCTACTTTAGAAGGATCTTTTCCAGAGAAAGCGCCACCACCGTGAGCCCCTTTACCACCATAAGTATCAACGATTATTTTACGACCTGTTAAGCCAGTATCTCCATGCGGCCCACCGATTACGAATTTACCAGTGGGGTTGATGTGATAGGTAATGTCATCATTGAACAATCGCTGCGCATAAACGGGAAGCAATGTCTTCATGCGTGGAATTAAAATCTCAACAAGATCTTTTTTGATTTGTGCCAGCATGCTAGCATCATCTTCATGGAACTCATCGTGCTGTGTAGAAATCACAATCGCAACAATGCGTTGCGGCACATTATCATCACTATATTCAATAGTTACTTGTGATTTGGCATCGGGACGTAAATACGTGATGTCCTTCATTTCCCGACGCAAAGCAGCCAATTCAATAAGGATTTTATGAGAAATATCTAGGGCAAGCGGCATGTAATTCTCCGTTTCATTTGTCGCATAACCGAACATCATTCCTTGATCTCCAGCGCCTTGTTCTTCTTTAGTAGCGCGATCTACCCCTTGATTGATGTCTGGTGATTGCTCGTGAATCAAAGAAATGACCCCACAGGAATCACCAGAAAACTGATAAGCTCCTTTGGTGTAACCTATCTTATTGATCACATCTCGAGCAATTTGAGCTGCGTCTACATAGGTGTTGGATTTTACTTCACCGGCAAGAACAACTTGTCCTGTAGTTACAAGCGTTTCACAAGCAACCTTTGATTCTGGGTCAAAAGCTAAAAAATTATCTAATAAAGCATCACTGATTTGGTCAGCAACTTTGTCTGGATGTCCTTCACTAACGGACTCTGATGTAAATAAATATGGCATTTTATAGGTGCGCTTTCGCGAAAGCGTAATAAATACAAATCTCGCGTGATTAATAATAGCAAGAAGATAAAAGTGGCTGTATTGTTTGCGCAGTACACTGTTTTAGCGTTTGTGTCCCGATAGTGGGACGAGGTCGCAAGCTGCCAAATCTTTCCTCTATATGAATAACAAATGTACTACATGTAATTCTTAAACGATGTCAACAGAATAGGATTATTTATAAGGGCCATAATCAGACTTTATTGTAAGGGTGTTATTGCGGCTTTAATAAACTGTATCGCGTCACACCATATACTTGTTTTAAGGCATGTTCAGGAAGGTAATAGCCTTTGGATGTCATAATTTGTTACATACGTAGCTATTGAATATCAAAGGATGAAATGTTACTTATATCAATTGGGTAGCCGTTGCTTATTCACTATTATGTCGAGATAGTCTCTGCACGTTTTAATTGAGGCTTTATAATTAAGGAACAAGCTCTTAACAAAAAACCAGGTAAGGTTTTATTCATCCTTTTGGTATGAAAAAAGGTATTGAAGGTCTGGTTACAGCGGGCTTATAAATAGAAGTGCTATCTAAATGGTCAGTTGATCACGTCACCATGCTTGCAGGTGCCGGCTTTCGCGTTGAAGTTTCTAGTGTTTGGAAACACCTGTTTTTCGCAAATAAAATTATATTCCCAGAGCCCTAAGGTTCGTCATCCATAGCAACTTCTATTTTTAACAACGCAAACACCGCACTGGATCAACTAGGTAGCTTTGTGTTTGGAGCTTCTGTGAAAAGAGGATGCGAGCGCAATTTTGAAATGTACCAGCAACATTTATCCGAGACCATTCATGTAAGTGAAGGAGCAAATCGCCTTACCATTTTAGATGTATACAACAGTAAGGCGATAGTAATTAAGTCGGCTAGAGTGATGACTATAAAGGCTTTAGAACAGGTCAAAGAAAAGTTCAAAGGGAGGCACGCAGTGGGTGTGAAGGGGCAGTAATAATGACATCATAAGAACTGCAGAGAACAAAGAACGAGCTTTATTAAAGTCTCGATTAAAACATTATTTTAGGGTGCGATTCTTACAAAGAGCCAGATCTCTAAAGGAATTGGCTAAAAAGTTTTAGGCACTGTTGAGGACATTACGCATTGTGAATATACGAAGTAGAGGAATCGCATCCACGGTTTTGAACTGGCGTGAATTGATATTAAGTGTGTTATATTTGGATGCTTTTCCAAGGGTTGTGAAATTATTTAACTTTTATAACGACATAAGAATTTATTGATTAGAATTTCTAGCAGTTGAAGTGCCATTAATTTTTCTAGCGCAACTAAGCGCAACTTTATACCAAACAACTAACTTTATACCCAAATGAATTTTACAGAAATCCCTTCAGAATACAAAATAGAGTCCCTAATTCATCAAAAATATTATTTAGTTAACGGTAAACTTCAATTATGGAACGGAGCAACTTCAGAGGTTTATTCAACTATATCTTCTACTCAGGAGTATCAACCTACTTTATTAGGTACGATACCTACATTAGGAGCGAAAGAAGCTCTTGAAGCTCTAGACGCCGCTGTTGGATCTTACAATAAAGGAAAAGGCTTATGGCCTACTATGAAAGTTGTAGACCGTATTGCGTGTATGGAGAAGTTTGTGGCTCAGATGAAAACTAAACGTACGGAGATCGTAAAGTTATTAATGTGGGAAATAGGAAAAAATTTGCCAGACTCTCAAAAAGAATTTGATAGAACGGTAGATTATGTATACGATACGATTGAAGATTATAAGCAGATGGATCGCGACAGCGCTAAGTTTGAAAAACACCAAGGGGTTAACGCTCACATAAGAAGAGGTCCTTTAGGCGTGGTACTTTGTTTAGGACCTTATAATTATCCTCTTAATGAAACTTTTGCGCTTTTAATTCCGGCGTTGATCATGGGCAATACGGTGGTCTTTAAACCAGCAAAACATGGTGTTTTATTAATCTCTCCATTACTAGAAGCTTTTCAAAATAGTTTTCCTGCAGGGGTGGTTAATATCATATATGGCCGAGGTAGAACGGTAGCTTCTCCGATCATGCAAACCGGTAAAATAGATGTACTCGCTTTAATAGGGAATAGTACAAGTGCTAATGCGTTACAAAATCAACACCCCAAAAGCAATCGGTTGAGATCAGTTCTAGGGTTAGAAGCAAAAAATCCTGCTATTGTATTAAAAGATGCTGATCTAGACCTCGCCATTTCTGAGTGCATTGCTGGTACAACTTCGTTTAATGGACAACGTTGTACCGCTTTAAAAATATTGTATGTACATGAAGATATCATAGAGGAGTTTAACAAACGTTTCTCAGAGCAAGTGGACGCTTTAAAGTTTGGTAATCCTTGGGTGGAAGGAGTTCAATTAACACCCTTACCAGAACCAGGAAAGTCAGCATATATTCAAGAGCTCATAGACGATGCCCTTGTTAAAGGCGCGAAAGTCATCAATGAAAAAGGTGGTGAAAGAACAGATAATTATATTTTTCCAGCCGTTTTATATCCGGTGTCAAAAGGCATGCGTGTTTTTGAAGAAGAGCAATTTGGACCTGTTATACCTATAGTTCCATTTAAAGATATCGATGTTCCTTTAGATGATATGGCAGCTTCTAACTACGGGCAACAAGTAAGCCTTTTTGGTAAAGATGTAAAAATATTATCAGCACTTATAGACACGTTGGTCAATCTAGTATGTCGTGTTAATTTAAATAGTTCTTGTCAACGCGGTCCAGATGTGTATCCTTTTACCGGTAGAAAAGATAGTGCTGTAGCAACTTTAAGTGTGCATGACGCGTTACGCTCTTTTTCTATTAGAACTTTTGTAGCTTCAAAAGATAACGAGTATAACAACGCTATTTTAAAGGAGTTAATGAAAGCTAAAAGTTCCAATTTTGTGAGTACAGATTATATTTTATAATTCGAGTAAATTTTGGTTCTTCTGGGCCTCTAATCGTTCGATAAGTTAAAAAAAGCGCCTGTAAGGCGCTTTTTTTTGTCCAATACGAGGGGTTAAATTATGGTTAACCGTTCTAAATAAGACATAGTTGTCAGTTGTAAAGTATCCTGTTATACTAGTACTGATATTCGTTTAATAGGACTGAAAATCTGGAGTATGTATAAAGTGTAAAGAGAAAATTAAACAGACACTTGTTAATTCATAAAATGCCATTGCTGATAAATTTCCCCTGATATAAAAATCTAGAAGCGCTTTGCTTTCTTTACATCAATTGGATCAAAGTATATCCATATGCCTTAGAGGTTTGTTTTAGAAAGGAATGGCATTTTATCTCCAAAAAGGGATAAGCATGATGAACATTTAAAGATCGAATTGATGAATAGCATCAAAGGGTATTCTATTACAAATTTTCAAGTGTGTATTTTGGTTCTGGGAACTATCAAGAGACCATTTTGAGCCTCGATAAAATCATCAATAATAAAACACTTACCATGCGACAAGACCTTTTGTACTTTTCCAGAATCTTAAGTTTCATAGCTTTTATAAAGAGGCAGAGGATGCACATCTTGATGCCGATTTAATTAGTGTTTATAAGTTCTTAATCAAAAGCAATGATCTATACGAAGGGCTAAAAGAAATGATCAAATTTATAGGTGGTTTACAGGATATTTATCTGAGTGATTTGAAAGATGCTTTTAAACATATATGAAATAAAATTAGAGTTGATGAGAATCATCCTTTTGAGAGACCTGCCTGTTGTATCTTGATATTATTTCATGATTAGAATGCAAGATTTCAAATACTTTTGTAGACCAAGTGATTAGAAGTAAATACTTAAAGAAATTAGAGTCTTAAAATTAGAGGCCCTAATAATGGGTCTCTTTTCTTTTATTTGATAGGCCTTTGTTGCGTTTATCGAAGTAGGAACATACCAGGTGTGGCGGCTCTAAGAAAGACCATGCTGTTGCTGTATTACATCTGTTTTATAGAGCTATAAATATCAGTTTTTCATGTTGTGTTGATTGAGTTTGCAGGAGAAATGTATTGCCACAGACGAATAGGGGCTTATGCTAGAGAAAAAAATAAAAACAAAAAAAGTCTTATAAATCTAAAGATCAATAAATTAAAATCTTATCGTAAATACCCTACAAAGTAAATAGGATAATAAACAGTTAAAAATTTGGAAATAACAAATTGTTTTCTGAATATTTACAACAACGTTCATAACCTTACTGAAATTATCAAGAAAGGACGAGGGATCAGACCCATCGACTCCTTAGCAACCCTTTATTTATCTAGATGATAAATTATAGAAGGTGCTAAATTCTGCTCACAATTGTGAGACTAGATGATGTAAACAAATAGTAGGTTATTCTACCACAAGTTTCTTTTTTGATTTTTTTATCTAAACATTTTGTTTGGGTACTAAATCTGTATTTCCAATTGGTTTTGATCTTTATATCAGTTTACTAACGATATGACGCGTTTCAACTTGTTCATTTTTCGTTTTATTTTTTGTTTTCAATTTTTATATCGACGGCTATGAAAATCGTTCACAGATTCATAAAACAAACTAGCAACATCGTTTTATCCACGCCATGTCATTTTTAAAAGTATACCATTTTTAATCTTTAAAAGAAACGATAATGTCCCAAAAATTTTCAACAAATGCACTTCATGCAGGTCATGAGGTAAAAAACAACG
Organism: Nonlabens sp.; assembly: GCF_047636915.1. Taxonomy (GTDB): domain Bacteria; phylum Bacteroidota; class Bacteroidia; order Flavobacteriales; family Flavobacteriaceae; genus Nonlabens. The sequence continues at coordinate 32,097 of NZ_JBLIGN010000013.1, forward strand.
GCGGTACTAGAGCTGTCCCATTATATCAATCTACTAGTTATGTGTTTAACAACAGCGATCATGCTGCAAATCTTTTTGCACTGGCTGAGCCTGGATACATTTACACTAGAATTAATAATCCTACTGTAGATGTGCTCGAGCAACGACTTGCCGCTCTAGAAGGTGGTATTGCCGCCGTGGCAACCGCGTCTGGAACAAGCGCTATTTCTACGACACTTTTAACGCTTTTGCGTGCTGGTGATCATATCGTTGCCAGCAGTTCCCTTTATGGCGGTACGTACAATTTATTATTGGTGACCTTACCACGTTTAGGAATTACAACTACGTTTGTGAACCCTAATGAGGAGAACGCTTTTACAAAAGCGGTACAAGAAAATACGCGTGCGATATTTGTGGAGTCTTTAGGGAATCCAAAACTTGATGTTCTCGATCTTAAAAAAATCAGTGCGCAAGCAAAATTAGCTCGAGTACCTTTAATAGTCGATAATACAGTTGCCACACCTTATTTGTTAAACCCCATTGAGTACGGAGCAAACATCGTGATTCATTCCTTAACTAAATACATAAATGGAAATGGAACTGCGCTCGGTGGCATCATTGTAGATGCAGGAACCTTCGACTGGGCTAACGGTAAGTTTCCAGAATTTACAGAACCTAGTGTTGGTTATCACGGCTTAATTTACAGCGAAGCGCTCGAAGCGGCGGCCTTTATTGCCAAAGTACGTATCGAGGGATTACGTGATCTAGGAGGAGCCATATCTCCGTTTAATGCATGGCAAATTATTCAAGGTCTAGAAACATTACCGTTACGTATGGATAGACATTCTCAAAACGCACTAGAATTAGCAAAATGGCTGCAAAGTAAAGAAGAGGTAGAATGGGTTAACTATCCAGGTCTTGAAGGCAATGACTATCATGATCTGGCTAAAGAATATTTACCAAAAGGGCAAAGTGGTATTGTCACATTTGGTGTAAAAGGCGGTTATGAAAGTGCTAAAAAATTGGTGGACAGTGCAAGAGTATTTTCTTTAGTGGCTAACATAGGAGACAGCAAGTCATTGATTATCCATCCAGCGAGTACCACACACCAGCAATTAAACGACGAAGATCAGTTAAGTACTGGAGTTACTAAAGACTTGATCCGACTGTCTGTAGGTCTGGAGGATATTTCAGATCTCACGGCAGATTTACAACAAGCATTTTCGGCTATCGATAAACAAGTTCTTGCATAAATGCCACTTAATTTAAAACATATCGAGCTTCCTGCTTTCAGGTTAAAGTCTGGAAAAGTGCAGGAGATTAGTGTTTCCTATCAGGTTTTTGGGCGTGCTTTGCATACGGCGCCCATTATTCTCTTGAACCATGCCCTTACTGGAAATTCTTCTGTAACAGACTGGTGGAGCGAGTTGGTAGGAGATGATAAAGTGATTGATACAAAACAGTTTACAGTTCTTGCTTTTGATATTCCAGGAAATGGTTATGATGGGAACATCGACCATTTGATTTTTAATTATCAAGATTGGACCCTGTTTGATGTAGGTGCTGCTTTTGCGAAAGCCTTACAATTATTAAACATCTCGTTCATAGACCTAGGAATAGGAGGAAGCATAGGTGGCGCGCTGTTGTGGGAAATGATGGCGCAGCAGCCAGAATTATTTGGAACTATCGTGCCTATCGCCGCAGACTGGAAAGCAACCGATTGGGTTATAGCTTGTTGCCACATTCAAGAATTGATTTTATCAACGTCTTCAAAGCCTGTGGAATTAGCTAGACAGCACGCGATGACTTTTTACCGGTCGCCACAAGGACTGCAGTCTAAATTTATAAGGGGTAAAGATGCATCAAGCTTTAAAGTTCAAAAATGGTTGGACTTTCACGGGATAGAATTGAAAAAAAGATTCTCTTTACCAGCTTACAGATTACTCAATCAATTGTTAGCCAGTGCAGACGCTGCTGGGAATCACGGTGAGGATATCGCAGCAATTACCGCCACGTCTCAAACGGTTATAGAGTTAATTGCTATAGACAGCGATGGGTTTTTTGTGGCTCATGAAGACAGAAGAACGTTTGATTTATTGAAGAGAGAAAAAGATATTAATTATCATGAGATTTCTTCTGTGCATGGACACGATGCTTTTCTTATCGAACACGATCAAGTAAAAGAAATTCTAAGCGGTATCTTCCAGAATCGATTGCCTAAATCTTCCAAAATAGCCTGTAATAAAATCAGATGGCTAAAAAGTGCTTAACGATCTATCTAAAACGAACAAATGAAACAAATACATTTATACATATTCGGTATTGGGAATGTGGGTGGTACTTTGATTGACCAAGTACTTCAATCACATTCCTTTTTTAAACAGCAACACCATATTGACCTGAGAATTGTAGGTCTTGCTAACTCTAAGAGAGTTTTGATCGATCTAGAAGGGATCTCGTTGGATTGGAAGGAAAAATTTGGCACTAGATCTGGGATCCGAGAAAGCGACAGCTTTTATAAGATTTCTAGCCTTTATGATGCGACTAAAATAGCAGTAGATGCCACGGCAAGTAAAGAAGTCTCTCTGGTGTATCCAGAATTGTTAGAAAATGATTTTAATATAGTGACGGCTAATAAAATAGGAAATACACTGTCACAAGATTTTTATGATCAGATCCGTACCGTATTAATTTCTAAAAATTTACAGTTGGAGTATGAAACTAATGTAGGCGCAGGATTACCTATTATTCAATCGGTTAAAGATTTGTACAGTAGTGGGGAGCAATTGTTTGCTATAAATGGCGTTTTCTCTGGTTCTTTGAGCTATATTTTTAATCGTTTTAGTGAAGAAGAAAAGCCTTTTTCAGAGATTGTCATCGAAGCGTTAAAAGAGGGGTATACAGAGCCAGATCCCAGAGAGGATCTTTCTGGGAATGATGTGGCTAGAAAACTATTAGTTCTGGCTCGAGAGGCAGGTTTAAAACTAGAATTTGACGCTATTCAAATTGAAAGCTTAGTCATTCCATCTTTGAGAACAGCCTCTTTAAATCAGTTTCTAGAGGAGGTTAAAAGTTTAGATCCTGTTTTACAAAAAAAGAAGAACGTTTTAAAAGAAGGAGAAGTCCTGCGACATCTAGGTGAGTTGGATGTGCTGAATAAACAGCTCAAAGTTTCATTGAAAGCGGTAAGAAAGAATAGTGCCGCCGGCCAATTAAAAGGCAGCGATGGTTTTTTTGAAATTTATTCAGAAAGCTATGCGACAAATCCTTTAGTGATCAAAGGTGCTGGCGCTGGAAAAGCGGTTACTGCGCGAGGCCTTTTATCTGATATTATTAAAGTAAGTAAAACAACTCAGGAAGTTTTAATGATTAGATAATGCAAATGAGCATGATTAAAGTTTGTCATTCCGCTTTCGCAAAAGCGGAATGACAAACTTTAAATTTATAGAGCAATACTAAATGTAAAAGTAGTTTGTACTTTTAATAGGGAATCTACAGAAATTACGCCACCTAATTTTTCAACGAGTTTTTGAACGGTGGAAAGTCCTATACCATGTCCTTTCTGGCCATCACGATCGTATTCTCCAACGGTAGAAAAGAGGTCAAAAATGCTCTCTAATTTATCTTCTGGAATCCCTATTCCATTATCAGTAACCTTAAATATATAATAGCCGTCGTCATGGTCAATACTAATGTCAATTACTGGTTCATCTTTGTCGTTGTATTTAATGCTGTTTGCTATTAAATTTAGAAAGATTTGTTCGAGAGCCACACGGTTGCAGTGGATGCTATGATTAAATTCTGGAAGGTTGATAACGCAATGGTGTTTGATATTTATAAGCTCAATTATATTTTCAAGGAGGTCATTTACATTAAAACTACTGCGGTCATCTACATCATACGAGGAACTTTCGTAATGGGCTAGAATGTTGGTAATATAATCGCTTAATGATAGCGATGACTTTTTGAGATAATCTAGGTATTGCTTGCCAGTATCATCGATGATGTCGGCATATTTTTTATGGAGGATATCAGAGGTTATAACCAGGTTTGCGAGTGGCATTTTCATGTCGTGAGAAACAGTTCCTGCAAAATCTTTTAAAAGGTCATTGTGTTTTTTTAAACGTGCTCGGGACTCTTCTAACTCGTTATTTCTCACGTGGAGTTTTAGAAGTTCTTGCACTTGCTCGGCAAGATTCCTGAGGCTTTTCTTTTGCTTATCGTTAAGCTTTTTAGGCTTATCATCGATTACACACAAAGTTCCTAATGCATAGCCTGACTCGTCCAATATAGGTACTCCTGCGTAAAAAATAACCGGATTGTCTTTATCATTAACGAGAGGATTATCTTTAAATCTAGGATCGTCATGAGTATTTGGTATCTCCATAAGTTCTTTGGGATTATGGATGGCATGTGCGCAAAAACTAACACCTCTGGAAGTTTCACAAAGCGCTATTCCTACTCGAGATTTAAACCATTGCCTGTTCTCGTCGACAAGAGAAATAACGGCATTACGGGTGTCACATACAAAAGAAGCAAGTTCTGTAATATTATCATATTGTTGCTCTGGAAGAGAATCAAGAATGTTTAAACTTCTAAGAGCTTTAATCCTAGCCTTTTCATCTTTAGGGTTTTGGGCAATTATCATGGTACAAGATTTAATAAATAACTATCAATTTTGATTTTGTAATATAGATAGGAATCAAAAGTAAAGAAAATTATGATTATTTATAAGTATGGTTTTATTGTCGCAGTCATTAGGTGATTAATGAATCCCTTTTCATTTGTTATTTACAAGATTTTAAGGATTTATTTTCGAGAAAATCCATCAAACGCTTTATTTTTTAAGAAAAAACGATAGATGCTATTAATATTATTTACCTGTCAAATGATTTATCTCAAACACATATAAAGAACCGATACCCTTACAAAAAGTAAAAATAAACCTTATGGTTTAATTAGTTGTAGATTTTGCCCTAACATTTCTTCTTGTTTTTCTATGGAATAAAATTTAATTTTATAAAAGCTGATAACCAGTAATAGGTTTCCCAAGTGTTTTCGATACCGTTCAAGAATCAATTATACCCAGTGCCTTTTTGAAAAGATTTAAAAGAGATATTTCTGCATTTAAAAGTTATGCATAGCTCAGAACATTATAAAGCATTAGATTTGATGATGCTATCACGAAAAACTAAATACGGTATTAAAGCTCTCACTTATCTAGCGAGACAAAAGGATCGGGCACCTACTTCTATCGCGATTATTGCAAAGTCAGAAAAGATACCTCATAAGTTTCTCGAAGCGATATTACTGGAACTGCGTAAGAATACTATTCTAGGGAGTCGCAAAGGTAAAGGTGGTGGGTATTACCTAATGCAAGACCCTGAAAAAATCAGAATGTCTACTGTTCATCGCATATTAGAAGGGCCTATTGCCATGTTACCTTGTGTGAGTCTCAACTTTTATGAGAAATGTGATGACTGTTTGGATGAAGACTCCTGTTCCGTCAACAAGTTGATGATTCAAGTCAGGGACAATACCTTAGCGATTCTAGAAAATCAGACGTTGCATGATTTAGTTTAAATTTTTTTCAGAAGGTTACCTTTATTTCTTTAATGGTGAAACACATATCGCAGCTATTTTTACAGTGTTGAACAAAGCCATGTGTTTTGCGAAGAAAGACCCAATAAAGCATCTGTAAAATTCCAGGGAGGCTTAGAGTTAGAAAACCTCCTAGATGTTTATGCTATACCATGATCAGGTTCCATAAAATCAAAGCTTTAAAATTTAATTTCTAAAATAATACGATATTAGCCTATAAGATTTGTAGGGTTAAAAAATAGTTCTATATTTGTATTCTAAGTTAACAACTAGTTTTGGATAGGTCAATAAACGCGAGTAACTTATGATATTAAGATGGGCTGTTTTCTTATTTTAACATCTCGCGTTTGACCGTTCAAAAAACACCTTATCCATCCACTGTGATGGATTTTTTGATGTATAACTTTTGATAAATGGATAAAGCAGGAGCCTATTTGATCCTAAGAAAAAAACTGTGAAGTTTATCTGCTCTTCAAATACTCATAGAAAACAGTTAATCATTTGCTTAATTAGGTAATGATGCCGACCTTTGTATTTGCTAATTATTAGCATTAAAGTCGCTATGAAACAAGACATGATCACAACAGATATATTGATAATAGGCGCTGGGCCTACAGGCTTATTTGCCGTTTTTGAAGCCGGTTTATTAAAGCTTAAATGTCATTTAATAGATGCACTTGCTCAACCAGGTGGGCAGTGCTCAGAATTATATCCTAAAAAGCCTATTTACGATATTCCGGGTTTCCCCGAGGTTCTTGCAGGTGATTTAGTCACTAATTTAATGAAGCAAATAGAGCCTTTTCAACCGGGATTTACATTAGGTGAAAGAGCAGAAACCATTGAAAAACTTGAAGATGGTTCTTTTGTAGTCGCTACAAGTAAAGGAACAAAGCACCATGCAAAAATAGTTGCTATCGCTGGTGGACTGGGTTCTTTTGAACCGCGCAAGCCTGCTATAAAAGGTATTGAATACTATGAGGACAAAGGTCTTGCTTACATGATTAAAGATCCAGAGGTTTATCGGGATAAAAGGGTAGTCATCGCTGGTGGGGGAGATTCTGCACTTGATTGGTCAATCTTCTTAGCAAATGTAGCTTCAGAGGTAACGCTGGTTCACCGAAGAGAAGAATTCCGTGGTGCGCTGGATAGTGTAGATAAAGTTCAAGATCTGGTAAACGCAAAAAAAATAAGATTAATCACCCCAGCTGAAATTTTAGATGTCAGTGGAGAAGATAAGGTAGCGTCTGTTTTATTACAACATAACGATGAAGCTAAACGTATGGAAGTGATCGAGTGCGATGCCTTTATACCTTTATTTGGTCTTGCTCCTAAATTAGGGCCTATAGGCGACTGGGGACTTGAAATAGAGAAAAATGCAATTAAAGTGGACAATACGCTCGATTATCAAACTAATATTCCTGGTATTTATGCCATAGGAGATGTAAATACCTATCCCGGGAAATTAAAACTGATTCTTTGCGGGTTTCATGAGGCAACTTTAATGTGTCAAAGTGCCTATCAACGTATCTTTCCTGATAAGCGTTATGTCATGAAATACACGACGGTAGGAGGTATAAACGGTTTTGATGGTTCTCGTAAAGAGGCAGAGAAAGCGGTTGTCAAGAAAATAGGAAATAATTAATGACCGACGTAAACATAACGATCATTGATCGGGAAGGAGTAGAGCACAAAGTACTGGCTCCTACCGACATGAATATGAACCTTATGGAAGTTTGTAAAGCTTATGAGCTTCCTGTACAAGCTGTTTGTGGTGGAATAGCGATGTGTGCTACTTGCCAATGTTATGTGATAAGCGGTCATGATTTAGGAGAACGCAATGAGGACGAGCAAGCGATGCTTTGGGAAGCACAAAATGTAAAAGATAATTCCCGCTTAGGTTGTCAAGTTCCTATTACAGAAAAGTTAGAAGGTCTTGTAGTAGAGCTTGCTCCAGAAGAATAAACGGGCGCCTGTTTCCATCGCAAATAAATCACATTCTTTTTTTGTAAACGCAAAAATTTGCTATTCTTTGAGTTAGACTTAGAAAAAAGACCTTTAAGATTTCGCCTTTTGTTTTGGGCTAGTTATACAGGTGTCAAGGACATTTCTTTAATATTCCCTTCCTTGCAGGAGGTTTTTTGATAGATTCACAACAAGTAAGCTCCTTATCTTTACGGAGAGATGCATAGTTTGAATTTCGCTCTCTATTCTCTTTATTAGAAAAGAAGTGTATCCCTAGGTCGCTGAGGGAGAAAGAGGAATCCATAAAACAACTCACACTAAATTCCATATCAAATGTCGTTATAAATTGTTTTAGTAAAACGAACACAGCACCCGCATTTTTATTTTCACATCATTTAAAAGTTGGTTTTCGACTTGAGCTATGCTTGTGATTTTGGCCTGTTAAAACAAAAAAGTAATTCAATTTATGATAAGGATATTCAAAGCACAAATTTGTGAAAGCAGTACTTTTACCCATAATCCACAAGAATACACATGAAACTAGAAGGACACATAGTAGATATCCCGAACAGACGCATTTTTAAAGGTGAAATCATATTTGCAGATGGAAGAGTAATTTCTATAGTAGAGAAGGAAAACAATGTCAACCATTACATCTTACCCGGTTTTATAGATGCACATATACACATAGAAAGCTCTATGCTGGTCCCTAGCGAATTTGCAAAACTAGCCGTTAGACACGGAACGGTTTCTACAGTTAGCGATCCACATGAAATAGCAAATGTGTTGGGTGTAAAAGGAGTAGAATTCATGATTGAAAACGGAAATCAAACAGCGTTTAAGTTCAATTTTGGAGCGCCATCCTGCGTGCCTGCAACTTCTTTCGAATCTGCTGGAGCGGTAATTGACTCTGAGGATATCAAAAGTTTAATGGCGCATCCAGAGATTAAATATCTTGCCGAAATGATGAATTATCCGGGTGTTCTCTTTGATGATGACGAAGTATTAAAAAAAATAGCTTGGGCAAAACATTACAATAAACCCGTTGATGGTCATGCACCAGGTATAAGAGGAGGCGATATTACCAAGTATATAGCCGCTGGGATTTCTACAGATCACGAGTGTTTTACCTATGATGAAGCTTTGGAAAAACTTCAGAAAGGCATGAAAATTATTATACGCGAAGGTAGTGCTGCAAAAAACTTTGAAGCTTTAATAGATCTGTTACCAGAACATTTTGAAAACATGATGTTTTGTAGTGATGACAAGCATCCAGACGATTTACTCTTGGGTCACATCAATAAGCTTTGTGCTCGTGCTATACGAAAAGGTATAGATGTGTTTAAAGTGCTTCAAGTGTCTTGTTTAAACCCTATAAAACATTACGATCTCCAAGTGGGTACTTTACAAATAGGGGATGCAGCAGACTGTATTGTGGTAGAGGATTTAAAAGATTTTAAAACACTTCAAACCTATATAAATGCAGAGTTGGTCTATGATTTTGGGAGAGTTCATATGGCTGAGGTAGCTTTTGAGAACCTCAACAATTTTAATTGTAATAAAAAAGAAGTAGCAGACTTCAGATTTGAATCTACGGCTCAAAAAATACGTGTTATGGAGTGTCATGACGGTGAGTTAGTCACTAACGAAATAATTGCAGAGAGCCTTATTCACGACGGAAACCTCATTTCAAATACGGAAACAGATGTTCTAAAAATGACAGTTGTCAACCGCTATAAAAATGAAAAGCCTGCTATTGCCTTTATTAAAAACTTCGGATTAAAACAAGGTGCTATTGCCAGTTCTGTAGGTCACGACTCTCATAATATTATAGCTGTAGGAGCAGATGATGTTGCTATTTGTAAAGCTGTAAATGCGATTATAGAGGTAAAAGGGGGTATTTGTGCTACGCGGTTCTATGGAGGTCAAGACCTTGTAAAAACCCTTGCGCTTCCAGTGGCAGGTATAATGAGCGATAAAAATGGAGAAACAATTGGGCAGCAATATCAAGAATTAGATGCTATGGCAAAATCGATGGGCTGCACGTTGCACGCCCCATATATGTCTTTGTCTTTTATGGCTTTGCTGGTAATTCCTTCACTTAAATTAAGTGATAAAGGCCTGTTTAATGGGGAGAAGTTCGAGTTTACAGGGCTTGAAGTAGAATAAGTGTTTTGAATATGATAGTTGGCTTTTATATGAAATCATTCTTATACAACATCAATCCACTAGGTGGAGCGATGTGTGAAAGATGAAGTTGAAGACTTCCATCTAGCGTTTCTTTAAATTCATCTAACGTGAATTTGTGCATTCCCAGATCAAATAGCATTCCCATCATCAAGCGAACTTGATGTCGTTTAAAACCCTTACCTTTTACTCTAAAAATAAAGCTTTCTTCAGGGAAGAAACTAGCTGTAAACAATTCATTATTTTCTATAAGACAGCTTTCTATCGTGACATTGGTTTCTGTAGTTTCAGATGGTTTATAGGTGTATGACCAGAAATCGTGTGTCCCCTCAAAGAGTTGAGCAGCTTTTTTCATAAGCTCTAGATCCAGAGTTTCTTTCATGTACACCATCATAGAAGCGCAGAAAGGATGGAATTTTTCTCCATAAGAAAACAAGTAGATGTACTCCTTGATTTTGGGCGCTTGGATAATGTTGAAGTCTTTGTCTGTTTTTTTAACTTTAAGGGCTTTGATATCACTGGGTAAATTTTGATTGAAATCAACTAAGAACTGATCCATCTCTAGTTCTTTAGAATCATCAAGGAACAGTTCCATCCAGGTCTCGTTTACAGAAACTTTAGCATCTGTTCTTCCAGCGGCAAGTACTTTAAAGTTTGAATGATCAAACACATAACGCAACGTTCTACTTACCATACGTTCTACCGTGGGTATGTTGTTGGGTTGTTTTTGCCAGCCATGAAATCTAAACCCCAGGTACTGCAGCTGTATCAGGTAAAATTGACGGTTATTTTGTGCAAAAGGTCCTAGGTTCATAAATCTAACAAATCATCTGGAAGGAAAGGAATATCATCATCCGGATCGTCATAATTCACACCAGCCGGGTTAAAGAGTCCCCAGCGATCTATCAGGTAGTTTTCTTGATCAAAGGTCAGTACCCATTCGGCAAACAGTACACGGAATTCCTCCACCTCTATACGCAGTAAATTTAGGTATTCTATGTCTTTGAAACCGGCTAATTGTAATCCAGAAGCGTCAATTAGTAAATCTTTTGCGGCTACTCTTATGATAGCTGCATTTTCCATGCGTAAATCGTAGAACTCGCCATTTTCAGCCCTAGCTATTTTTGCAGGAATCATCAGTGCGTTCGAAATCATGTCTTGTTTTTTATTTTCAAATAAATAGGCTAAGAACTCCTGATCTTCTTCCCCTTCTTCTAAGACTTCTAAATCATCTGTCTCTGCACCCTTAAGTAAAGTTCTTACTAGAGTAGAGATTTCTTGTGCCTTCCTATAAATGGGAAGCTTTTCAAGCTTCCTTATATGATAGCCTTCATTATTATCATGATCAAACATAAGGGACAAATTTTAAATGTAAAAATAATCATTTCTCGCCATTCCATTCTGCATAGAACTGGTTTAGAAAACTTTGCATGTAATTATGACGTTGTTGTGCGATCTTTTCTCCAGTTTCGGTATGCATCAGGTCTTTTAAAAGCAGCAACTTTTCATAAAAATGGTTGATCGTAGGAGCAGTCCCTTTTTTATATTGTTCCTTGGTCATGTGGAGATCTGGAGCAATATTAGGATCGTAAATAGACCTATTTTTAAATCCGCCATAATTAAAGGCACGGGCAATTCCTATGGCACCTATCGCATCCAAACGGTCTGCATCTTGAACGATTTCTAGCTCTTTACTCGTGAAATCTTTGCTTTGATGGCCACCTTTATAAGAAATATGTCGGATAATGTTCTCTACATGCTCGATTACATCTTGTGGGATTTCTAGCGATTCTAAAAATCCCCTGGCAACTTTAGGACCTAAATCTTCATCTCCGTCGTGAAATTTGGAGTCGGCTATGTCGTGCAATAGGGCTCCTAATTCTACTACTTCGGTATCACATTCTTCCTCTTTTGCAATCAGTTTAGCATTTTTCCATACCCGTTCTATATGGAACCAGTCGTGTCCACCTTCAGCATCTTGTAATTGTGTTTTTACAAATTGTATGGTGTTTTCTATCACTTGTTGTTGAGTCATTTTTTGAAGTATTTCCGCTTTCGCGAAAGCGAAATTATTAAAAAGCGCGTCGCCATCGCGTACATTTAAGATCTTATTTTTTGTAATTCTATAACCATGATGAAGGAACAAACAGAAACACAGGAACTACTCATCAATTTTTGCAAGGCCATAGATTTTTTAATAAATGCTGATGTATCAGGAAGTGTAAATGTCACTGCACCACATCCCATGGCTAATTAAGAATTTATGAAGGTGTGGAGAAAACAACTGGCGGTACCTATAGGTATTTTTCCATCTAAATGCTTGGTAGAATGGGGCAGCCTTATAATAGGATCCGAATCAGAACTATTGATCAAAAGCAGGCAGGTGTATCCGCAGCGATTGCTGGATGAAGGGTTTGAATTTGAGCAGGAAAAAGTGGCGGATTGTTTGAAGGAGTTCATTTTTTAAAACTATGGACTTTACTACGGCATCATGGATCGCTTGTTTTTTAGGACTGCTGCTTATGGTCCATAAAGAAATCTATCCCAAAGCATATTGAAGCAGCATTCTGAGAATCGCAAGAAAAAAGTTAATGGCATTTCCGTCTTCATGAGCTCTTTCTACTTTAATATTTATGAATTGCTGACCGATTGTTCCTTTAAAAAAGGCAATACAGATAGGTTCATACAAAAAGAAGAAGGATATAAATAAAGTAATCCTTTATGAAGCAGGAACATTCTCAAAGTGGGCGAGTATTTCTGATGTGAGAAACAGAGTCATGATGAGTACTATTTCATCCATGTACCATGCTTTGTCTCTATCAGAAAGGCTGGCGTAATTCATAGTCCTGTTTATTTTAATTTAGTTCTTTTCTTATAATTCACATAGAAATCTTCTATCACTTCAAATTCTGAGTTTTTAGAAGGTAATTTCAGTTTTTTAGTTTTAGTAGATGGCGTTATCCATTCACTTTTACCATCTATTAATATTTGAAGAGGCATTTCAAAACCTTCTACCACATTTACCCAGCGGTACTGCATCTTATTCTTTTTGATAGCATATTCTAATCTAGGAATACGTATGCCACGCAAATACTGGTCAAATACGGGAGCTAGATCGATTTCCATCTCTTTAGAAATGTAGTTTTCTATTTGAGCGGTGGTGACCGTTTGATGGTAAAATTCTGAGTTGAGACCGCGTAAAATTTGTCGCCATTTTTCATCGTCATTTGCGATTTGTCTTAAGGTATGCAAAAGATTAGCTCCTTTATAATACATATCTCCAGAGCCTTCATGATTCACATCATACTGTCCTATAAGTGGTCGGTCGTTTTTAATGCTGCGTCTGGTGCCTATGATGTATTCAGAGCTGGCTTGTTTGCCGTAATAATAATCCAGAAACAGACTTTCTGAATAGGCGGTAAAGCTCTCATGTATCCACATGTCTGCGATGTCTTTGTTGGTAATGTTGTTAGCAAACCATTCGTGGCCGGATTCATGGATGATGATAAAGTCAAATTTCAATCCCCATCCGGTTCCAGAAAGATCGTTGCCTAAATAGCCGTTTACATATTTGTTGCCATAGGTAACAGAGCTTTGGTGTTCCATACCTAAATAAGGTACTTCGACTAATTTATAACTGTCTTCATAAAAAGGATAAGGACCGAACCAGTGTTCAAAAGCCTTCATCATTTTAGGCGCGTCTTTGAATTGTTTTTTGGCTTTTTCTAGGTTGTCGCGCAAGACATAATAATTCATATCTAAGGGACCAGATTCTCCTTGATAGACTTCAGAGAAGTTGACATAATCGCCTATATTGATGTTGACTCCATAATTATTAATAGGGTTTTTTACTTCCCAAGTGTAGGTGGAAGAACCATCGGTTTTTAGTTCTGTGTTGGTGAGACGGCCATTAGAAACAGTCCTTAATCCAGCGGGAGCATTTACGGAGATGGTCATTCCGTTCTCTCCTTCATCATACATATGGTCTTTGTTGGGCCACCACACACTAGCGCCTAGGCCTTGATTAGAAGTGGCGATAAAAGGTGTCCCATTGTTGTCTTTTTCCCAAGAAAAACCACCATCCCAAGGAGCATTTTTTGCCTCTCTAGGTGTTCCTTCAAAAGTTATTTTAACCCTGTTAGTGACGCCTACAATTTGTGGATCTACCAATTGAATAAAATGCGCATTTCCTTCTTGTTTCACCTCAAGTTCTCGGTTGTCTTGAGTAGCGTTTACGATCTTCATAGGTTCTTGAAGATCTATTTGCAGGACTTGATAAGGTTCTAGCACTTCGTAAGTAATCTCATTAGAACCGAATATGAATTTATCAGCAGGCTTTACGGTTACATCGAGATCATAATATTTCAGATCCCACCAGGCTCTTTCTGGAGTAATGGAACCACGCAAGGAATCTTGTCGGGTAAATTGTTTTTGGTTTTTGAGTAATTGAGCCTCGGCAATTTGATTGGACCCTACTAACAGAATCATAAATAGCACTAATTGGGGTAATTTCATAGGAATAACTTTACAATGTCTTTTCTATATCGAGATCATTTTTTTTAGCTCTTATTCAGCACATTCGACAAATGCGATCAGCCGTTACTTGCTTTTCGATAGGCTTTTGCAATAGTTTGTTGCGCTTTTTTATTTTGTGGTGTAAAACGTTTTTCATAGCCACGCCATTTGCTATCCTCGGCATGGTGCTTCCATACAAAACCTCCTGCCATCCAGTCTTCCTGCCATATGTTTTTATAAAGCTGCTCAAAAAGGATGTGCTGCGCTTCTTCATTTACTTCTCGGTCTTCTCCTGCATTTTTCCAAGGTTCTTTTCCGGCATAATCGGCACTGATATAACCGTATTCTGAAAACAGAATTTTCTTGTCATACTTTTCTGAAATCCCTTTCATTTCATCTTTCCATTTTTGCCAGTTTTTTGTTATCGTGGCAGCATCTGGCGTTTTCTCATCACTCAATGGGAAATAAGCGTCAACTCCTACATAGTCCAGATCGCTCCAGAAGGTTACGTGTTTGTAATTATCCCAGTTTGCGGCATACGTGAGCTCTCCAGCATAAACCTTACGTATGTTTTTTATCAGTCGCAGCCAGTAGGCCGGTCGTTCTTTTACAAAAGAATCCAACTCCGTACCTATGCAAAACATACCTATTTTCTCTCGAGCGGCAATCTGGGCAAATTTCATGATGTAGTCCGTATAACTATCTTCTAAAGTCTTCCATGCTTCTTCAGACTTCAGGTTGATAGATCCCGTATAATCGCCACGACCTATCCAAATTTGAGGTTTTAAAAGTACTTTTATCCCTTGATCTTTCATAAGACTTGCCGTTTTTGCTACGCCATGTGGTTTCTCGCCCCACCAGCCTCTTATTTCTTCGTAAGTCACTTTGGGTTCTTCTAGACTTTGCATCCATGCATAAGGAATGATAGCCGCATAATTTGCGTTGTAATTTTTAAAAGGAAGTATGGCGGTGTGGTCTATAGAATCTCGCGTAGCGACTAGAGTAATGCCATTGATTTTTGAAGCCGTTGCTTTTGGATCGACAGCTTTATTTTGGGCTAAATCTTTGCTTTTTGAATTGCAGGAGAGCAGGCCTATCGTTAGCAGTAGCAAGAGTATTTTTTTAATGGAACTTTTAGGAATCAACATTTAGGCAAGTTTTAAAATACGTAAAGCTATTAAGTTGCGGTATGTGCTCATCCCTGCTACTTTTTTATAAAATTAGTCAAAACTGGCCAGTTTTGGTTTTATTTAACTGAATATATGGAGCAGTACCTATTCTCAACAGTTTTAGTAGAGCTTGCGAGCTTTATATAGGATTTGTTTTCGCCTGGAGCGGTATCAGGATAAACAGCTATTCATAAAAGAGAATAGAAAGCAGTTCTAAATATATAGTATTCTTACACAAATTTGATCTCGATGCTGCATAATAGCATAACTTACACCTTATAACATATCATACAGACTGATTTAAGGAAGAATGTACCACCTGAAATGAAGTTTCTACCTATTTGTAGCTCTAAAAATCAGTTGATTTGTAATCTGATCATACACCCATTCATGGAACATATAGTTATTATAGGAAATGGTATCGCTGGAGTGACCGCAGCGCGCCACATTAGAAAGAATTCTGATAAACGCATTACTATTATTTCTGGCGAAAGCGATTATTTTTTTGCACGTACGGCATTGATGTATGTGTATATGGGACATATGAAATTTGAGCATACCCAGCCTTATGAGAATTGGTTTTGGAAAAAGAACCGAATAGAATTAAAAACCGCTTGGGTAGAAAAAATCTCTGGAGCTACTAAAACTATATTTTTTACCTCTGGAGAATCCATGAGCTTTGATAAGTTGATTCTCGCTACGGGCAGTCTTCCTAATAATTTTGGCTGGCCAGGGCAGCAGCTTGACGGGGTTCAAGGACTCTATCACAAACAAGATCTTGAAAAATTAGAGCAAAATGCACCCGATCATAAGGTGTGTAAACGAGCGGTAATTGTGGGCGGCGGGCTTATAGGAATCGAGATGGCAGAGATGTTGCACTCGCGTCATATCCCAGTTACATTTTTAGTGCGAGAAGATAGCTTCTGGAATGGAGTATTGCCTGCCGGAGAGAGCGCCTTAGTAAATGAAGAAATTATGGCTAATGGGATCGATTTGAGATTAAATACCAACTTAGAAGAAATTATAGATGATGGCAACGGAAGATGCAAAGCCATAAAAATTAAAGAAACTGGTGAGCTTATAGCCTGTGATGTGGTCGGTCTTACCGCTGGAGTAACCCCTAATGTGAGCTTTCTAAAAGAGTCTGGCATCGAGTTAGGTCGCGGTGTTCAAGTAAATAGACTTCTAGAAACGAGTGTCAAAGACATTTATGCTATAGGAGATTGTGCGGAGCAGCGTGAGGCAATAGGCAGAAGAAGGCCTATTGAATCAGTATGGTATACAGGGCGTATGATGGGAGAGACTATCGCTCAAACTATTTGTGGGAACCCCATGGAATACAATCCGGGTCACTGGTTCAATAGCGCCAAGTTTATGGATATAGAATACCAGACCTATGGTTGGGTAAGTGGAAGAAATAAACCAGATTTTGAAGAACAATTTCACTGGCGACACCCTAAAGAGATGATTTGTGTCACTATTGCTTACCATAAAGACACCGATGAGTTTCTAGGGATCAATACCTTTGGAATAAGAATGCGACACGAGATTTTTGATCGCTGGCTTACAGAAGGGCGCAAAGTAGATGAGGTAATGACCTATTTAAAAGATGCTAATTTTGATCCTGAATTTTATAAGCCTTTTGAGAATGCTATCGTAAAGCATTACAATCAACAAAGAGGAAAACAAATCCAACCCGTAAAGAAAAGTTGGAAACGCATTTTTGCTTAACTAAAACTACATAAAATTACGCTTAATGAAAGCAGTACAACAGATAGGTATCGCCATCTTTTTAATCGGTTTTGGAATTTTTATAAGTTTGCCTTTTTTAGGGAACTTTAAACTCGATCAAAAAAGTTTTGAGGAGTTGATGGTATACCAAGGAATAAATAGTGAAATTTTTATAAAAGACCTGCAAGCTGCCATAGTCGATAAAGATTTTTCTGGGATCACGCCTTTATCTTCTATAGTGGCATCAGTTACGGAAAAGGCAAATGCCATCCATACCGAGAATAAAGAGTGGAACAAAAAAGTATATGCCAGTGATGATGGTCTAGCTACCTCTATACGAAAGGAATCTGGGTATGGTTTTATTCCAGAAAATAAGGTTTTGATGTGGTTCCTCACCTTTGGACTGGGCATTTTAGGATCTTTGATGTTTATCTTACCACAAGTGATTACTTTAGGAAGAAAAGGAATTAAAAACAACGGCATTTACCACCAAAGTTCTACCAATAGAGGATGGATTGCTTGGCTTGTTTTTATTTTCTTAGTTAGTTTTTATTTGGTTTTATATTTTCAATCAGAATATGCAGTCAACTGGACGTATCTAGTAGATCCTATAAGTAAAAATTTGAGCGGTAATCTCGCCAGTCATTGGTTTGTATACGGTTTTATGTATTGTACCGTCATGAGCGTTATGGCGGTAAGAATGTATGTGAAATACCGCTATAATAAGTATCAAGTTTTAAGAACCACTTCTGTGTTGTTCTTTCAGATTGTTTTTGCATTTCTTATTCCAGAGGTTATGGTGCGCTTGCAATTGTCCTATTCCAAAGGCTATGATTTTAAAAATGCCTTTCCGTTAGATTACGATTTCTTTTTCAGCTGGAACCTGACAGAACTTATTGATAGCGGTGGTTTGGGCTTGTTTATTCTTATTTGGGGCATCCTGCTGACTGTGGTGGTTGTCCCGGTAATGGTATATTTCTTTGGTAAAAGATGGTATTGCTCTTGGGTTTGTGGTTGCGGTGGTCTGGCCGAAACTTTGGGAGATCCGTACCGCCAGCATTCTAGCACCTCTCTTTTTTCTTGGAAGGTAGAACGCTGGTTGGTTCACGGCGTACTCGTTTTTGCTGTGGTCATGACTGGCTTTACACTCTATGGTTTTTTTACCGAGGCAAATGTAGTTTTAGGGATTGAAGTACAAAGCATCATGAATACCTATAGTTTTTTTATAGGGGCGATTTTTGCAGGGGTGATTGGAACAGGATTCTATCCTATTTTTGGTAATCGGGTATGGTGTCGTTTCGGTTGTCCACTGGCCGCTTATTTAGGGTTTGTACAGCGTTTTAAATCTCGATTTAGAATCACAACTAATGGGGCACAATGTATTTCTTGCGGTAATTGTACTACGTATTGTGAGATGGGAATAGACGTGCGAGCTTATGCTCAAAAAGGCGAAAACATCGTGCGTTCCAGCTGTGTAGGTTGTGGTATTTGCAGCGCGGTATGCCCGCGTGGAGTTTTAAAATTAGAAAATGGTCCTGAAGATGGACGCATTAATCCCACAGAAATACTGTTAGGAAATGATGTGGATTTAATAGAATTGTTGAATAAAAGAAGGCAGTCGTAGTTGGGTGGAGGTGATCCAACTGTGTTTTACATACAATGTTGTAAAGCGTTTTCTATTCCCACTTTAGATTTAGTTTCTCTAATTCGGAATTCAAATTAGCTAGTTCCGTTGGCTCTATGATAGTGGTATCCATTTTCAGTTTTTTCTTACCGATTTTAAGTATATAATCTCCAGCGTATTTTTTTTCAATTTTATGTATTTTATTTAAATTAATCCCTTCACCGAAAATGGTATTGACTCTTATTCTTTCATCTTCAATTTTTAGATATTTTTTTGGTTTCTGATAAAAATATTTTGCGATACAACAGGTAGGTGTCAATATTCTGATAATGATCATCTAGCTCTCTGAACTATTCAAAGTAAGGGTAAACAGCGTTACAGTGAAAAGTAAAGCATATATAAGATTTATATTCAAGTATTTTTTTTTGTAGGCTATTGTTATTTTCAAATGTTTTATAAGGTTTGCGCATATGTCTCGTAGCGGCTCTTTTCACAACGATTGATCGCTAATTGCTATAGGTGCTGTTGTGTGTAGAAAACATACCCATTCTGTTGGATCTGATGGGACCATTAGTTATTTACGTTTTTCCTATTAAAATTCGCGAAATAAAGTTACGGTGTACAAGGGTGGCATTCATCCCTGAATTAATTTTTAATAAAAAAATGTTAAATTGTTTAAAATGTAGGAAAAAACATCCGTACTTTTATTTTATCTTAGCTTAATTAATTTTCTTCTCTCTTTTAATTGAGGTAAAAAAAGACAAAATCTTTTAAAAAGACCCAATGAAAAAAATAACACTCGTGGCCTGTCTATTACTTGTTACCCAATTAATGTATTCACAACAAACCATTCCAACATCAGGAGGAGATGCCATAGGCAGCGGAGGTTCCTCCAGTTATACGGTTGGGCAATTGGTGTATACGACCAACACCGGTAGTGGCACAGTTATCCAAGGGGTGCAACAGCCGTTTGAATTTCAAATACTTAGTAATCCAGAATTGACTACTGTAAATCTAACAGCCATTACGTATCCTAATCCAACGTCTGATTATGTGATTTTGAAAATTTCAGATCATGCGCTTGATAATTTGAGTTATCAACTTGTAGACATTAATGGAAAAGCTATATCTAATGGCCGCATTATTAATGGAGACACTCAAATTAATATGCATCAATTAGCCATAG